>DASSAT010000619.1:0-16080 GCA_035699305.1 Fimbriiglobus sp.
GTCCCTGGCCCGAACGCATATCTGGCGGACTGGCTGCCGACGGTGGCGGTGATCGTCCCGGTCAGGGTCCTGCGGACGGCGTCCTCCGGGGTGGCGGCCTCGGCCACGGTGATCCCCCGCAGGTCGGGCGAGGTCAACCGCAGTTCGCCAGCGTGGGTGGCGACGGTCTCCCCCGGTTCGCCGGCCTCCGGGCTGAGCAGGGTGACGCCGTACACCGTCGGGACCGTCCGGTCCTCCAGCTGCTCAACGCTCAGGCGGTTCGGGTTGCGCCGATGGGGGGCAGAGCGGTTCATCGCGTCAGTCCATCCGTGCGGGAGAGGAGGCCGGGTCGGACTGCCGGAGAAAGGTTAATCCGTCCGGGCCGGGCCGGTCAAGACAATTCTGCCGGCGGTGCGCGGCAATAGTTTTATGCGGTGGTATCGATGGGGTGCCGAACGGGAAAAACCCACGGTAGTCGCTATTCTGTTGCTGTCGGCCCTGGTTCGGTTATAATCCCGCGCAGATGGGACGGGCCTGCCGATCTGGCCCGTGCCCTTCGATCGGCGGTCGTAGTTTCGAATACGGACGCCTGTTCCCCCGGCCACGCGACCCGGTTCCGATAGCTCCGCCTCGCCCGTGAGCGACCCACCCCCGGCGGAGTCCCCCGAAACGGTTCGTGCCGCCCGACCCCGGGCGCCGGGACGCGCGCCTCGCCATAGACTGCGAAAGGAGACCGGCCGTGCCCGCCACCTCCCCCGCCGTCGCCGGGCCGCGCACCCGGCCGGACCTGGACGAGCTGCAAGGCGTGTGGGTGTCCGTCGCCGGGCCGCACGAGGCGCGGCTAGTCGTCTGCGGCAGCCGGTACGCCTTCGAGTTGAGCACCGGCGACGTGTACATGGGCGTGCTGGCCCTCGACCCGGACGAGCGGCCGTGCCGGATGGACATGCGGGTCGAGGAGGGGCCGTCCCGGTATCGCGGCCAGACGGGTTTCTGCATCTACCACCTGGAGGGCGGCGTCCTGCGCTGGTGCCCGACCCGGCCCGGCAGCGGGCAGCGGCTGAGCGGCTTCCCCAGTGTGGACGACGACCGCTACCTGTCACTCGTGTTCCGCCGCGTCCGGCCCCGCAGAGGCTGACGCGGCGGCGCGGGGGGCCGGACCGACCCCCGCGCCGCGCCCGCCGGTCGGACTCGTTTTCCCCTCGCCATCGGTCCTGGCGCGGGGCCGTCGGTTCCAGGAAGAGGGATACATGAGCACTGCCGTGGCAAAGGGGCCGGCCCGCACCCAGGAGCCGGCCGGACAGACGATCCAGACCAAGTACCAGTACCCCGGACTCCCGACCACCTGCGACGGCGCCGAGGCCGTCGTCCACGCCGAGATCCACATCAGCCAGGCGGCCGGGGCGTACCCGATCACCAGCTCGACGACGATGGGCGGCGGGTTCAACGCCGCCGTCATGAACGGCGGCAAGAACCTGTGGGGCGACACCCTCATGTTCTTCGAACCGGAGAGCGAGCACTCGGCCGCGTCCGTGTGCGAGGGGTTCGCGGTGGCCGGCGGGCGGGTGACGAACTTCACCTCCGGCCAGGGTCTCGTGTTGATGAAGGAGGTGTTGTACACGATCTCCGGCAAGCGACTTCCCGTCGTCATGAACATCGGGGCGCGGGCCTTGACCAGCCAGGGGCTGAACGTCCACGCCGGGCACGACGACCTGATGAGCGTCGCCGACTGCGGCTGGGGGATGACCTTCGCCCGCAACGCGCAAGAAGCGGGCGACTTCTGCCTGATCTGCCGCCGCGCCGCGGAGGCGACGCAGACGCCGTTCTTCAACGTCCAGGACGGCTTCCTGACCACCCACACCGTCGAGACGGTCAAGCTCTGCGAGCCGGAGTTCATGAAGGAGTTCATCGGCGACCCGAAGCAGAAGCTGACGAACCTGATGGACCCGGCCAACCCGCTGATGTCCGGGGTGGTGCAGAACCAGGACTCGTACATGAAGGGGAAGATCGCCCAGCGGTGGTACTACGAGCGGATCGAGCCGGCGCTGCAAGACGCCTTCGACGAGTTCGCCCGCAAGACCGGCCGGCAATACGGGTTCGTCGAGGCCCACCGGTGCGAGGACGCGGACTACATCCTCGTCGGCATGGGCTGCTACATGGAGACGGCCAAGGTGACGGTCGATCACCTCCGCCAGAAGGGGGTCAAGGCCGGGTGTCTGACGGTATTCGTCTTCCGCCCGTTCCCGGCCCGGCAGATCGTCGAGGCGCTCCAGAGCGCCCACGCCGTCACCGTGCTGGAGCGGATGGACGACCCGCTCTCAACCACCGGCAACCACCTGACCCGCGAGATCAAAGCCGCGTTCTGCGACGCCGTCACGGGTCAGAACGGGCAGGAGAAGATCGCCCGGGTGCCGCGCATCTACCACGGTGCCGCGGGCCTGGGCAGCCGGGACGTGCGGCCGGGGGACATCATCGCCGCGTTCCACAACATGCAGACGGACGGCCAGGACTTCTTCTGCCTGGGCATCGACCACCCGCTGGCGTTAAAGCGGGCCGACGACCCGGACCTGCGGCCGTCGGCGGCGTTCTCGATGCGCGGCCATTCGGTTGGCGGGTTCGGCTCGGTGACGACGAACAAGGTGATCGCCACCATCGCCGGCAATGTGTTCGGCAAGGACGTGCAGGCGTACCCGAAGTACGGGTCCGAGAAGAAGGGCTTGCCGACGACGTACTACCTGACCATCGCCGACACGCACATCGACATGCACAGCGAGCTGGAGAAGGTCGAGCTGCTGTGCATCAACGACCCGACGGCGATCCTCAGCCCGCTGACGCTCAAGGGGCTGGTGCCGGGCGGGGCGATCTTCATGCAGTCGCCCTACGACGACCCGACCCAGGTGTGGGCCCGCATCCCGGAAGCGAACCGGAAGGCGATCCGGGACAAGAAGGCCCGCGTCTACTTCTGCGACATGGTGAAGATCGCCCGCGAGGTGGCGTCCGAGCCGGACCTGCAAATGCGGATGCAGGGGATCGTGCTACTCGGGGCGTTCCTGCGACTGACGCCGTACACGAAGGACGCGGCGATGACCGACGAGCAGGTGTACGCCGGGGTCGAGAAGGCGCTGCGGAAGTACTTCGGCAAGCGCGGCGACCAGGTAGTGAAGGAGAACCTGCACTGCGTCCAGCGCGGCTACAGCGAGATGAAGGAGATCCCGGCGGGCGTGATTGCTGCCCAGTGAGTTTCGTAGGGTGGGTCAAGCCCGGCTTTGCGGGCGCCGACCCACCAGAAGTTAACGCTATGAAAAAGGCTCCTAAGAAGAAGGCCGACACCGAACAGCTCGACGAGTACGATTTCAGCCGAGGCGAGCGTGGGAAGTACGCCCGGCGCTACGCGGAGGGGACGAATGTTGTCGTACTCGCCCCGGACGTCGCGGCGGTGTTCCCGGATACGGATTCGGTCAACGAGGCGCTGCGGGCACTCGTGAAGATCGCACGCAAGACCACACGGCCGACGAAAGCACCTTAAACAAACACATGCGAGGTTTTCGATAATGGTCTCCGTTCCACTCAACGCCCCCTCGCTCAACGAGGCCAGTGAGAAGGATCCGTTCAACAACAACTCCTACGGCACCCTGGTGGACCGGACGTACAAGCCGGTCGCCCTGCCGGTGCTGGACGTGACCGACTTCAACGAGCGGATCGTCCGCGGCTACGAGGAGGGGTACGGCGAGAGCGAGCTGCCCGCCGACCTGTCCCTCGCCCGGTCGCTGGTCCCGGCCGGCACCGCGTCACTCCGCGACTTTAGCTACATCGCGCCGGAAATCCCCGAGTACATCCCGGAGAACTGCACCGGCTGCATGGACTGCGTGACCGAGTGCCCGGACACCGCCATCCTCGGCAAGGTGCTCGGCGAGGACGAGTGGGAGCAGAAGCTCCAGGCGATCCCCGAGGCCGACCGGGCGATGTACCGCGCGCAGTGGTCGAAGACCAAGAAGTACTACGACGCCGGCAAGAAGAAGACCGGCCAGGGCGGGATGTTCCAGATCATCATCGACCCGTCTAAGTGCAAGGGCTGCGCCGAGTGCGTGACGGTGTGCGACGACGACGCCCTCAAGATGGTGGCCAAGACCGACGAGGTGATGGTCAACGCCCGCAAGACGCACCGCCTGTTCAAGGACATGGGGCCGTCCAACGACAAGTACATCAGCGACACCCTGCTGATCGACATGATGCTTAAGGAGCAGACGCACGTCTACACCGGCGGTGCCGGGTCGTGCGCCGGCTGCGGCGAGGGGACGGCCCTGCGGATGATGTGCGCCGCCACCGGCATGAAGTACGGCGATCAGTGGGGCATCGTCGCGGCGACCGGTTGCAACACCGTCTATACCTCGACCTACCCGTACAACCCGTACCTGGTGCCGTGGACCAACTCGCTCTTCGAGAACGCCCCGACCTACGCCATCGGCGTGCGGATGCGCTGGGACCAGATGGGCTGGAAGGGCAAGCCGCTGTGGGTAGTCGGCGGCGACGGGGCCATGTACGACATCGGCTTCCAGGCGCTTTCCCGGCTGTTCGCCAGCGGCATGAACCTGAAGGTGTTCGTGCTGGATACGCAGGTGTACTCGAACACCGGCGGGCAGGCGTCCACCGCCAGCTTCACCGGGCAGAACACCAAGATGACCATCCACGGCAACGTCTTCGGCGGCAAGCAGGAGCGGCGCAAGGAGATCGCCCAGATCGCGATGATGCACCCGCGGACCTACGTCGCCCAGACGTCCTGCGCCCACACCAACCACTTCTACAAGTCGGTGATCGGGGCAATGGAGTTCGACGGCCCGGCGATCGTCTGCTGCTACACCACCTGCCAGCCGGAGCACGGCGTCGCCGACAACATGGCCGGCGAGCAGGCCAGGTTAGCGGTGGACACGCGCGCCTTCCCGCTGTTGATCCACGACCCCCGGGCCGGGGACACGGTCAAGAAGCGGCTGTCGCTGTTGGGCAACCCGAACATGAAGGGCGACTGGTTCGTCCACCCGAAGACGAATCAGGAAGTGACGTTCATCGACTTCGCGCGCAGCGAGGGGCGGTTCGTCAAGCACTTCGACAGGGACGGCAACCCGTCGAACACGCTACTAATGGCCAAGCAGGACCGGCTGGAGAACTGGCGGTTGCTGCAAGAGTTGGCGGGACTGCGGTAGTCGTCTTGGCGAACCCCGAGCGGTAGCGAGGGGGTGACGCCCCACCCCCTCGCTACCGCTCGGGGTTCGCCGGTATACCCCATGTCCGACCCCCTCGCCACGCACGACTACTCGCCGGGCGCGCTTGTGGCGGCCCTGGAGTTCCTCAAGCGCACCCGCTGGGAGCTTCGCTCCCTCCGCTACGCCCACGTCTGGACGGACCGTCTCCGAATCATCGACATCAACGGCGACGCCTTCGAGGTCCGCGGCGTCGGCTTCCCGGACGCGGACGTCGTGCCGCTCCTGCGGGCCGTCAACGCGGCGTTCGACCCGGCGACGATCCATGACCCGATCGACCAGGACTACAAGGAACTGGCCACCGGTCGCCGCCACCCCTGGGCCGAGGACCGGGTGATGTGAGACCGGCGGCACCGAATCGCAAAACCGTGCGGGGGCCATCCCCGTCGGAAATCACGGTAGACTCTACTGACTCCACAACCGGGATTGCGGGTTCGGCGACGGGTAACGCCGACCGGTCTAAACCCGGCAGTAGGTACTCATCCCTCACTTAAGCCGGCGGTCGCCGCCGGCCGATACCGCGCCCGGGCGATCCGACATCCGCCCCCAGAGGAGCCCCCATGGAGCCGTTGCGTTTCCGCCCCCGGTTGGAGGCGATCGAGGACCGGGTGACGCCGTCCGTCACCCCGACCGAAGTGTTCGCGGCCGCCTTCCAGACGGCGCAGGCCCGGGAGACCTTGCGGGGGCTGTTCCAGCACCTCGGCGAGCCGATGAACGTCTACGAGAAGCCGTTCTGGGCGTCGTTCCTGCCGACCCTAGTGCAGGACAGTCGGGCGGCGCACGACGACCTCGCCGAGTTCGGCAACTCCCTCCAGACCCAGTCCGGGTCGAACGCCACCCTGGCCGCGGCCCTGGCCCCGACGCTCGGCCGCGCCCGGGCGCTCCAGGCCCAGGCGGCGGCCAACGCCTTCTCCGCCGGGGTGTACGCGGTCGGGTTCGGCGTCCCGGTCCAGACCGTCTTCCCGGCGCCCGGCCCGAAGACGCCGCCGCCGTTCCCGGGCGGCGCCCCGTTCCCCGACAAGAAGCCCACCACCCCATTGAACCCGCAAGACGATTCGGGGATGACCAACACCCTGCCGCCGGTGAACGCCTCGGAGTGGCGGACCACGGCCAGCGGGCTGAAGATCTGGGACGTCGTCGAGGGGACGGGCAACGCAGCCGTGGCCGGCGGCAACGCGACCGTGCACTACACCGGCTGGCTTACCAGCGGGACCGTGTTCGACAGCAGCCGCAAGGACTTGGCCACCCGGCCGGGCGTCACCGGCGAGCCGGTGGATTTTTCGCTTAAGGGGGTGATCCAGGGCTGGAAGGAGGGCATCCCGGGGCTGAAGGTCGGCGGCATCCGCCGGCTGTTCGTCCCCGCCGCGTTGGGCTACGGCGCCGCCGGCACCTCGAGCATCCCGCCGAACTCGGACCTGGTGTTCGAGGTCAAGCTCGCCGACGTCAGTTAGGGCGCACCCGGCGGACTGAAGTACTCCTTCCGGGTACTCATACCGGATCGCGTTGATTCCTTGTCTTCCTCCCCTCTCCCCGCTGGGGAGAGGGGCCGGGGGTGAGGGGTCTGCGGTCCGAGAAGCCCACCCCTCTCCCCAGCGGGGAGAGGGGGGTAAGAGATCAACGCGATCCGGTATCAGCCCCGGCTCTGTAACCACAACTCGATCGCCGCGGGCAGGTCCGGCACGACGCCGGCCAGCCGTAGTTCGTCCGCCGGCAGTGGCCCCACGACGGCCGCCCCGTAGCCGGTCCGCACCAGTACCGTGCGGCACCCCGCCGCCGCCCCGGCTTCCAGATCGCACACTTTGTCGCCGATCATCCACGACCGGGACAGGTCCAGACCCAGGTCGCGGGCGGCGGCCCGCAGCATCCCCGGCTTCGGCTTGCGGCAGTCGCACTCTATTCGGAACGCTCCGATCCCTTCGGTTGCGTGGTGGGGGCAGTAGTAGTAGGCGTCCACCCTGGCCCCCTGCTCGCCCAGCACCGCCGACAGGTGGGCGTGGACCGCGGCGACCCGGTCCTCGGGATAATAGCCGCGGGCCACGCCCGCCTGGTTGGTCACCACCACCACCCGCGCCCCGACCGCGTTCACCCGCCGGACCGCTTCAGCCGCACCGGGGATCAGCCGCACCTGCTCTACCCGGGACAGGTAGTTGGCCTCCTCGATGAGCGTCCCGTCGCGGTCCAGAAAGACGGCCTCGTCAGCCGGCATCGGCGACCACCTCAACGGATTACGGGCCGAGACGGCGGGTAGTAGCAATCGGCGCTGCGCCGAGGTACCACCCGCTACGACGCGCGCCGCTTCAACGGCCCGGCGGCCGGCACCACCGGGATGTCGGGAAGTGGCTCGGCTTCGGGGTGAATGGACTGGGTCCGCAGTTCAGCCCAGGCGTCGATCAGGCCGGGCGGCGGGCCGCCGGGGAGGTCGGCCAGGGCGTTCAGGGTGTCGTCCCGCCAGGCGGCGTCGCTATGAGCCAGCGCCGCGATGGTGTGCCCGACGGCCGCGGCGTAGCCGGCCGCCACCACCTCGGGGGCGTGGGTCTCGGCGACGTACCGGCGCGCGGTGTCCCCCAGACGGTCCCGTAGGGCCGGGTCGCGGGCGAGCCGGGTCAGCGCCGCGGTCAGGTCCGGCACGTCGCGGGCCGGGGAGCGGACCTTGAGCGCGACCGCGTTCGGCAACTCCAGCATGGACCCGGTGTCCGAGGTCACGCACGCCGCCCCGGCGGCCAGCGCCCGGACCAGCGACCCGGACGTCTCCCAGTTGGACGGGTAGCGGAGCTGGACGCACACGTCCGCCGCCACCGCGTAGGCCGGGAAGTCATCCAGCGGCACCCGCCCGACGAACGACACCTGGCCGCGGAGGCCGAGTTCGCAGGCGAGCGCCTCGATCTCCCGTCGATACTCCGGCTCGCACGGGCCGACGAGCAGGACCGTCGCCCACCGCCGCACGTCCGGCGGCAGCCCGGCGACAGCCCGCACCAGGACGGCGATCCGCTTCGGGGGGCCGACGATCCCCAGCGAACAAACCAGGAACCGGTCGGCCGGCAGCCCAAGCCGGAGGCGCTCGGCCGCGCGCTCCCCGACCGCCGGCGTGGTGGCGATGTGCGGGACGACGACGGTCGGGGCGTCGGTTGCCCGCCGGACCTGCTGCCAGGCGCCGCGGGAGTGGACGACGACCGCTGCGGCCGACTCCAGCACCCGCCGGCTCAGGGGCGAGAACGCCTGGGCCGCGTGCGGGTGGAGTTGGTCAGCCCGCAGCCAGTCTGCCAGTTGAGTGTCGCCGTTGTGGGCGGCCTCGTCTGCCGCGGTGCCGGGCCACACGCCGGCTTCGTTCGCCCACCGGAACAAGTGGCCGAGGGCGACGTCGTGCAGCACCACCAGCCCCGGGTGCCGGGCCAGGAGTGGTAGCTGGAAGCTGTGGTAGTAGCTGTTGCCGACGTGGTAGACGAACAGGTCATAGGGTCGGACGGCGTGTCGCGCCTCGACCCGGTCCGCCGGTATGATCGGCGTCCGACAGGCGTCGGGGTCGGGAGGCGGGCCGTTGGGGTCGGACACCCACTCCAGGTCGAACCGGTCGGACAGGACGGCGGCGACCTCCGCCGCGTAGTCGGCGATCCCCGATTGGGCCGGCGGGGCCGGCGCGACCCACGCCACCCGCGGCCGCCGCGGTCCGGCGGGAACTCGGCGGGTCCGCTCCAGCGCCACCGCGACCCGCTCGGCCGTCTCCGCCTGGTCCGCCGCGGGACCGAACGAGGCCGGGCCGATGTCCACGACGGGGGGCGCGTCCGGCCCGAGCAGCCGATCAACGTCGATGGCATCGGTCAGTAGCAGGTCCATCGCCGCCAGCGTCCGCAATCGGGACGATGTTTCGACCGAATCAGTCGGAAGGTCCACATCTCGGACGATCGCCGCGGCCCGGACCTGTCGGGCGCGGTAGACCGGCACCAGCCGTTCCGGCCCAAACAGGTCGGCGTGCAGGACCCAGTTCGGATGCTGGGAGTCGAGCCAGTCGGCGTAGTACCGGTCGAGGACCGGGCGGTTGTCGGCGGTGTCGGGGAGCGGAGGGTGAAACTGTCGGATCGGCAATCCCGCGAGGTCGTCGGGTGGCGGGCGGTCGGCGTGGGCCGTCACCTCCAGCCGCCAGTCCGGCCGCGCGTCGCGCAGCCCGGCCAGCAGTTCGGCCGTGTCCGGTCGCGGCGAACTGGTCTGGAGGGGCAGCCCGTCGATCAGGATGAACATCACCGCGCCTCGGCCCCGGTCAGTTCTTCGCGGCGACCCAGAACGTCAACTCGGCGTCGTCTGTCGGCGATGCGACGAGCGACCACCCGTGCGAGGCCCGGACCGCGTACACCCGCTCCACGACCCGGAGGAGGCCCGGCCGGGCGGCCGGTTCGGACGGCCCGGACCCGATCACGCGGCCGCCCGGGGTCAGCACCCGGCCGAGGGAGGCCAGGGTCGCGTCCGCGGGCGGTCCGAACGTCCGATCCCCGGTGAGGGCGACCGCCACGTCGAACGACTCGTCGGCAAACGACCCGACACCGTTGGTGGTCTGGACGACGTGATACCCGCGGCCAGCGAGGTCGAGCGCGTCCTCCCCGTCCGGGGTGAGCACCAAGACCCGCGCCGGCGGCGGCGGCAGCCGGGTGTCGAGGAACAAGCCTTCGACGACGCGGACCGGGTCGTCCGGTGGCGCGCCGGTGTGCCGACCGCAACACGCCATCGCGCCCGGCCGGGAGTGGATCGCAACCGCCTGCCGGTCCAACTCGGCCTGGAGCGCGTTCGTCCGGTCAGTGACCTCGGCCAGGTAGCCGTGCACGGCCGTCAGGTACGAGGCCGTCGCCGCGTTGAACTGCGACTGCCGGTCTAGCCACGGGTTCATGAGCCGCTTGACCGCTCGGCGGGCGAGTCGGCCGAGCCGGCCGGAGAGTCCGCGGCCCGGCGGGGCCGGGTGCCCGAGCACACACGCCGTCGCGGTGAGCTGCGGGAGCAATTCCGCTGGTGGGGCCGGGACCGGGGGCAGGGGAGGCGGGCCGCGAAAGAACCGCCGCGCGGCGAGACTGTTCCGCATGGCCGCGGCCAGCTCGTCCGATGACGACGGGGTCGCGGGCGGGGTCATCGGTGCGGTTCTCCTGGGGCGTCTGCCGACCGGGGTCACTGGGAGTCTATCGACCGCGCCGGTTCGGGTCTTCATGCGAACCCCGCCGGGCAAACGGCCCATCCCAGCGGGTCGAATCCGTGCGACACCGCGACCTCGCGGCGATAAACAGTGTACCAGCCCGACTCCGGTAAGGGGCGTGGCTTGTTCCGGCTTTGTGGGTCGGGTCGAGTCTGCGAGGTCCGCCGCAATGGATTTGCCGGGCGTAGCGGGTCAACGGCCGACGACGACCCTCCGGCCGTCGATCCGCCAGCCCCCCGCCGCCACCAGTCGGATCGCATCCGGGTACGCCTCGCACTCGGCGTCGAACACCCGCGCGGCCAGGGTGTCCGGCGTGTCGTTGTCGCGGACCGGGACCGTTCGCTGCACGACGACCGGCCCGGTGTCGTAGCTGTCGTCGGCGAAGTGGACGGTGCAGCCGGACACCTTCGCCCCGTAGGCCAGGACCGCCTCGTGGACGCGGTGGCCGTACATCCCCTTGCCGCCGAACGCTGGCAGCAGCGCGGGGTGGATGTTCAGCACACGGAGCTTGAAGTCCGCCGGGATCGCCAACAGGTGGAGCCACCCGGCGAGGATGACTAGGTCCGGGTTCGCCGAGCGGACCGCGTCGAAGACCGCTGCGGCGAACCCGGGCGTCCGCTTCGGGACGACAGTCACGGGAATGCCCGCCCGCCGCGCCCGCTCGTTGCCGAAGGCGTCCGGGTTGCTGGAGACAACCGCGACGATTTCCGCGTTCAACCGGCCGTCGTTCACTCGATCGATGAGGTTCTGCATCGTCGTGCCCCCGGCTGAGATCAGGACAGCGAGGCGCGGCGGGCGGGGCGGGTCGTGACGGCGCGGATCGGGCATGGGTCGGGTGTCCTTCTCTGGTTCCGTTCGCCCGGATGTTTTATGCTGAAGCGGCCGAGCGGCGTTCCCTCTCCCGGTCCGTCGCCCGGCCCAGTGGACTGAGAAAGGCCAGACGACGTGACGCCGACGGGCGCCGATGCCCTGTTCCCCGAGCTGACCCGGCGGTTCGACGGTTCCGCCGCGCTCGGATACCTGAACTTCTCCGACGGCCGACCGGACCCCCGGTTCCGGAAGGCGTTGGCGGAAGTGTTCGGGTATTTGCACGGCGCCGGCGATCCGGCCCCGTGGCAGACGGTGTGCGGCTGGCTGACCGCGCGAGCCGCCGACCTGGAAGCCTCCGGCTCGGCCGCCTTCCGTGACCTGACGCAGGCGAAGGCCGTCCTCCCCGCCGCGTTCCGGGACGTGCCGGCCGCGTACCGTCGGCACCACGCCGACCTGCTGCCGCACCAGCCCGACGGCCTGCTGTTCAACGCCTTCTTCCTCGCCCGCTGCTGCGAGGCGGTGCTCGCCGCGCGGTCGGCTGGCCGTGACACCGACGCCGCGGTCGGGATGCTCAACGACTTCGTCGGCTACCGGCCGATCGCGGTCCTGGAGACCCGGCCGCAGACGGACTTCTACGCGCACGAGAAGGTCTGCCCGGTGCCGCTGTACTTCCGCGGCGTCGGCGTCGCCCCAGGCCGGTACGCCGACCTGGTGCGTCCGTCGCTGGAGCTGTTGCAGCAGACCGACCGCGGGCAACTGGAGGAAGCCGCCTTCGACCCGGACCGGCTCGACGAGCTGGCCCTGGACCCGCGGGCGATCGACCACTTCCACCCGGTCAACAAGCGGCCGAGCGTTCTGTTCGGCGAGTGGGACCCGCACCGGATCGACGGCCGCGGGTTCTACACGCGCTTCGTCCTGCGGCAGCCGACCCTGGAGGCGCTCCTCAACTGGGTGGACACCGGGAAGGACCGCGGCGACCGCCTGTTCGAGGCGGCGGCCGCGCTCTGCGGGACGATCCTGATGGGGGCCGGCGTCAGCGGTGCGGGGCCGACCTACCACGACTCGACGGTCACACTCTCCGGGCTGGTGCAGCGGATCGCGCGCTACCGGGACAAGTTCTACAAGCGGCTCCTCGCGGCGGTCCCCGGCCCGCACGGCGAGCGGCTGCGGGGGGAGGCGGCCCGGCTCAAGCAGCCGTTCGCCGGGGTGCGGCAGTACCTCAACCAGGCGATCGCCAGCGAGCGCGCGTTGCACCTTCAGGAGAGGCGGCTGGCGCTGCTGTACGCGGCGATGGGCTACCCGGTGGCGGCGCGGCACAGGGCCGCGAACATCCCCGCTCCGGCCACGCGGTTTGGGGCGGAGATTCGACTGCGGCAGACCGAGGCTGGATTCGCCGTCAAGGACGGGAAGCTGTCGGACGTGACCAGCCTGCTCGCCGAGGTCGAAGACCTGTTGCGCCGGGGGATCGACTGCGGCGCGCTGATTGACCCGTGGAACGTCCTCGGTTTCCAGGGGCTGTTCCCGATCTTCCCCGGCCGCGACGACACCGTCCGCGACCCGCGGGCCGAGGATCTGATTCTGACCGTCGGCCGGCAGTTCGACCTGTACGCCCAGGGGCTGTCCGCGGCCGCGGCTGGGGCCGACCGGGAGTTGGAGGAGCGCTTCCGCTCCGGGATGCGGTCGGAAGCGGAGTGGTGGGACCGGTTCGCCACGACGGCGGTCTCCGACCTGCCGAAGGTCCACGGTGGCGAGCGGTCCGAGGCGGCCGAGCACGTCGCCCGCGCGATGGCCTTGTGGAAGACCGGCGGGGCGACGGACCCCGCGTTCTGGCGCCACCACCGCGAGGGGTTCCGCACCCCGGCGGCGTTCGCCCAGGTCATCGACGCGCTGCTGACGCACGGCGACTACCGGGCGTCGCTGGCGCTGCTCGTAACGTGGCTGAGCGAGGGGGACACGGTCCCGTTGCAGGACCCGTCCGCGTCGTTCTTCCGCCTGGCGTTCCGGTGGCTGCGGGCAGTAACGGCAGGCGACGCGGTGCCGGACGCCGACCGCGGGCCGCTGGTGCGTCGGTTCTTCGAACTGCTGGAGGCCAACGCCGAAGACCGCTGGAGCGTCCCCGACCTGGGCCTCAGCCCGGTCCCGCAGGAGCCGGGCGACGAGGACGAGGCGGCCAGCGAGGTGTACGAGTCCGCCTACGAGGGGGTGACGTTCAAGGACTCCGCCGACGACGGCGAGGAGGGGGCGGTCGCCGAGGGCGGCGGCCCGGCGCCCGGCGAGTTCGCACTCGACGGCGAGGCGGAGCGGGCCGAGGACCGGCTGCGGTTCCTGGCCGCGGTCGCCCGGCTGTGGCGAACGGCGGCGCTGCCCAACCTGTGGCCGAAGGCAGACACCGCGGCCGCCGCCGCGGTCGGCGAGTGGCTCCGCACGGCGCGCCGCAACCTGGCTGCCCTGCGCGGGCTGACAGAGCGTCTGTACCGGGTGCAGGTACCCGAGCCGACCGGTGGCGTCGAGGGGGTGATGGAATACGACCGCCGCCGGGCGATCAAGGGCCACCTGCTCGAACTGGCCGTGCAGACCTCGGTCGAGACGGCGGCCGCCGCCCGTGCCCTCGCCGCGCTTCTGTCCAGGACTGCCGAGTTGCCTGGTCACACCCTCACCCCCTCACCCCCTCACCCCCTCTCGGCGTCGCAGGGGCCGACCTCGGAACTGCCCACCTGGGAGCCGGTGGCGGTCCGGCTGGAGCGGGCGGTTGCTTCTGGAGACGCCGCGGGCGCGCGGCGGCTGTTGCCGTCGTTCGTCGCGCTCTTCCGCCACGAACCGCTGCTGGTGTGTCCGCCGACCGACGGCGGCGCCCCGGCCCAGGCGGTCCGCGCTCAGACGGCGCTGCAAACCATCGAGTCGCTGCTGGCCCGGCTGCCGCGGCTCGGGCTGTTGCGCGAGACGTACCAGCTCACCAAGCTCGCCCGGGTGATGGAGCGGAACGACCCGCCGGAGGGCCGTCGGGTCAGCTCGTTCGACCAACTCTTCCGTACCGCCGTCACCGGCGTCGTGGACGCTCTGCTGACCTCGGCGCGCGACTGGGGCGAGGACGCCGGCGAGGACGGCCCGCTGGCTTCGGCGCTGCGGCAGGTGGCCGACTCGTTCCAGGGCATCTGGGTGGACCACAGCGTCGGCCTGCGGCTCTCGACCCTGGAGTCGGTGCTCGACGCCGACGACTGGGCACAACTCAGGACGTTCGTCCGCACCTACGGCGGCGACCTGTTCACCGTCCGCTTCCTGACCCTCTCGAACGTCCGCGGCATCCTCGGCCAGGGGGCCGTCGCGTGGCTCGACCGCGAGGCCGCCCAGGGCGACCCGGACAACCGGCCGAAGCTGGTCGAAGACTGGGTGGACGAGAAGGCGGACCGCGCGAAGTCCGCCCGGCACTTCGAGGTGGTGTTGCAATCGCTGGTGGAGCACTACGACGAGTACCGCGACTACAACACGACGACGACGCAGTCCGACTACGGCGAGAACCTGTACATCCTGCTCGACTTCCTGCGGCTGAAAGTCACCTACGACCGCTACGCCTGGCGGTTGCGGCCGATGGTCCTGGCGCACGAGGTGCTCTGCCGCCGCGGGTTCGACCGGCTGGCGGTGAAGTGGCGCGAGTTCCTGGCCGGGCGGACGGAGAAGCTGGCGAGGGAACTGCTCGACGAGTTGACCGCCCGGGAGGCCGAGCACGCGCTGAAACTGCGGACCGTCCGCGACCGGTTGGAGGAGCGCTTCGTGCAGCCCTTGCGAATTGACCAGGCCGGGGCGCGGGTGGCGCGGGCCGCGGCCGCGGCGCGGGACGGCCAGCCGGAGGACAACCCGTCGTTCACGGGGCTGTTGGCGACGATTCGCCCGCTGGCCGACCACCCGTCCGGCGTCGGCCTGGACGTGCCGACGTGGCTACGGCGGCTGGAGGACGAGTTGCGCAAGGTCCGCAGCGCCGACCCCGAGGCGGACGGCGACGCCTTCGAGCAGTATCCCTTCCCGCAGCCGCTCGGGCTGGACTTCGCGGAATTGAAGAAGCAACTCCAGGACTGGGAGAAGCCGATCGGGGAGTGAGCAATCGGGCGCAAGGAGCGGAGGCCGCGGCGTTCCGGGGATAGGGTGCCGAGTCGGCCGGACAGCGGCGTGCCGACCTCGCCTCAACCCGAGGAGACTTCCATGCGATCGCTACTGCTTTCCGCCGCCGTCGTGGCCGTCCTGCTCGTCGCCGCCCCCGGCCGGGCGGACGCCCACGGCCCGCCGCGCTTCGGCCGGAACTTCGGTAACGGGCCGCACGACACCGTCCCCCACTGGCACAAGACCCTCACCCCGTTCGGCCAGACGTACTGGTACGGCAACGGCCTGCACGACGTCCTCCCGCACAGCCACCGGGTCAGTCCGTGGGGCGGGGTGCAGGGCTATAGCTTCACGCCGTTCGGGCCGACCAAGAGCTACAACGGGTTCCCGCACTCCTCGGGCTACTTTGGCGGGTACGGCTACCCGTCGTTCGGCGGAGGCTACTTCGGCTACTCGTCCCCCTGGCGGGGGTGGTGACAGAAACCGGGTCGGCGACCGGTTGTCCGGCGCCGGCCCGGAGGCTGAAGAGAAGGTCACGTCCGTTCGATCACTCGGGGGCTTCGCCTCTTTCCGCACTCGACCCACAGGCCGGATACCAGCCCCGTCGCCGCGCCGGCCGCGGCGCCGAAGATCGTGCCGAGGCGGGTCAGGCGCTCGTGCGTGACGTAGTTCGTGGAGCGCACGTCCCCCGTCAGCCACCCCAGCGGCGTCCCGATCGCCACCCAGAGGAGTACGGCTGTGAGGACGTGGACGGCCGGCCGGAACCGTTCGAGCCGT
>DASSAT010000620.1:0-2761 GCA_035699305.1 Fimbriiglobus sp.
CTATCCAACGTTCGAGAAATGGCTGAAGTCGATGAAGTAAGGTGGATCAAGCCCGAACCGCCAGGCGGCGCTTGACATCCGGCACTATGAACTTATGAACACTATAGAGAGAATCCGTTCGGACGGGATCAGATGGCCACATTGCCACTCCCGAAGTGGCCATCTGCCCATCAAGACCCCCGACGGAGGAAGTTGGGGACGGTCGTACCGAGATCAGGGGGTCACATTGCCACACCCCGAAGTGATCCTCTGATCCCCTGACCCCCTCGGATTGAGGCGACGGCTGAGCGGATGGGCCAGAGCGCCAAACCAGCACCCCAAATGAGTGGCGCTCTGGCGCTCTGAGCCTCTCTAAAGGGTTCCGAACTGTCGGTCGCCCGCGTCGCCCAGGCCCGGCAGGATGTAGCCGATGTCGTTCAACTTCTCGTCCACCGCGGCCAGGTACGCCGGCACGTCGGGGTGAGCGACCCGCAGCGCCGCCACCCCCTCGGGGGCCGCGATCAGGCCGGCGAACTTCACCCGCGGCACCCCCGCCTTCTTCAGAATCTCCAGCGCCGCGATCGCCGAGCCGCCGGTCGCCAGCATCGGATCGAGGACCAGCCCCACATCGACGCCGTGGTTGGTTGGCAGCTTGTTGTAGTACGTCACCGGCTTGAGGGTGTGGTGGTCGCGGTAGAGGCCCAGGTGCCAGACAGCCGCCTCCGGGAAGGCGTCGAGCATGGCCTGCGCCATCCCCAGCCCGGCCCGCAGCACCGGGAACAGCCCGACCCGCTCGGCACACTCGTGCGCGTCGCAGACGGCCAGCGGCGTCGGGACGGTGACGGGCCGCAGCCGGACGTCCCGGGTCGCCTCGTAGAAGAGGAACTGCGCCATCTCGTAGACCAGCTCGCGGAACGCTGGCGGCGGCGTGTCCTTGTGGCGCAGCCGAGCGAGCTTGTGCCGGATCAGCGGATGCTCGGCGATCCAGACCGGGGCGGTCATGGGGCACCCCTCAAGTTGCCGGCGTCGAACCCGTGCGGTAACAACTCCGCTACGCGGTAGACGGCGGTTTTACCGCGGAGGTTGGCGAGGATCACCTCGGCTTCGGGCGCGAACTCCCACAGGAGTTGTCGGCACGCCCCGCACGGCGGCGTGAGGTCGTCCGCGTCGGTGACGACCGCGATCCGCTTAAAGGAGGTGATCCCGTCGGAGATCGCTTTCACCAGCGCGACCCGTTCGGCGCAGAGGGTCAGCCCGTAGCTGGCGCTCTCGACGTTGCACCCGGCGACGATGCGGCCATCGACGGTCTCCAGCGCCGCCCCGACGCGGAAGCCCGAGTACGGGGCGAACGCCCGTTCGCGGGCCTGACTCGCGGCCTCGATGAGCGGACCCGGGGTCATGCGATCGCCTCGATGACGAGCGGCTGGTGGTGCGGCGGGGCGTCGCCGAGTCGGTACGCGACCTCCAAGAGTGGCAGGGCGTCGGCCAACTTCCGCGCGTCCCGGTAGCGGACCTCGAACACCGTGTCGCCGACGGACACGCGCTCCCCGGGCCTGGCCCGGACCACCACGCCGACAGCGCGGTCCACCGGGTCCTCGGCCCGCTCGCGCCCGGCCCCGAGCACCATCGCGGCCACCCCCACCGCCCCCGCGCCGACCTCGGTCACGATACCGCCGCGGCCAGCGGTGACGCGGGCGACGTGGGGGACGTCCGGCAGCCGGGAGTAGTCGTTGATCACCCGCGGGTCGCCCCCTTGCTGCTCGATCACCTGGCGGAACTTCTCCAGCCCGGCCCCGGATGTCAGCGCCGTCCGCACCTTCGTCTCCGCCTCGTTGTCGTCGGCCGCCAACCCGGCGAGCCGGACCATCTTCGCGGCGAGCAGCACCGACACGTCTTCCAGGTCCGTCGGGCCGCTGCCCTTGAGCGTCTCGATGGCCTCGATCACCTCCAGGGCGTTGCCGACCGCCCGGCCCAGCGGTGTGTCCATCGCGGTGATGACCGCCTCCACTCTCAGCCCATTCGCGGTGCCGATCCGGACCAGCGACTCGGCCAGCGCCCGCGCCTCCGGCAGCGCCTTCATGAACGCGCCGCGGCCGCACTTCACGTCCATCACCAGCCCGCTGATGCCCTCCGCCAGCTTCTTGCTCAGGATCGACGCGGTGATGAGCGGGATGCTCTCGACGGTGCCGGTCACGTCTCGCAGGGCGTAGAGCGTGCGGTCGGCCGGGGCCAGGTCCGCCGTCTGACCGATCAGCGCGCAGCCGACCTCGCGGAGCGCCGAGCGGAACTCGCTCACGCTCAGGCCGACGCGGAAGCCGGGGATGGATTCGAGCTTGTCCAGGGTGCCGCCGGTGTGGCCGAGGCCGCGGCCGGACATCATCGGCACCACTACCCCGCACGCCGCCGCCAGCGGGGCGAGGACCAGCGAGGTCTTGTCGCCGACGCCGCCGGTGCTGTGCTTGTCGATCTTCGGGCCGGGGATATCCGACAGGTCGATGCGGGTGCCGGAGTCGGCCATCAGCCGGGTCAGGGTCGCCGTCTCGACCGGAGTCATGCCGCGGACGCAGACTGCCATCAGGAGCGCGGAGAGCTGGTAGTCCGGCCAGTCGCCGTGCGTCGCGGCGCGGACGAACGCGGCGATCTCGTCGGTTGTCAGTTCGCCGCCGTCGCGCTTCTTGCGGATCACGTCCACGGCACGCATAGGTTCTTCCTCCCTCCCCCCTTGGGGGGGAGGGTTGGGGTGGGGGGTAAGGTTCGATTAGGGGTTGGCATCTCGGGGGGG
>DASSAT010000621.1:0-15059 GCA_035699305.1 Fimbriiglobus sp.
GTTTCCAGAAGCCCCCGACTGGGGAAGCAAGAGCGGCCGGGACGGCCGCGGTCCCAGGGGGCGACCCGGACCTCGTCTCGCTGGTCATCCCGGTGTTCAACGAACGGGAGAGCTTGCCATCACTCGCCACCGAGATTGGCGCTGCCGTCGGGGAATTGCCGTCGCGTGTCGAGGTGCTGTTCATCGACGACGGCAGCACCGACGGGTCGTGGGAGACGATCCGCGAACTGGCGGCGGCCGACCCGCGGGTGCGCGGGCTGCGGTTCCGACGGAACTTCGGCAAGGCGGCGGCCCTGCAAGCGGGCTTTCGACAGGCCCGCGGGTGGGCGGTGCTGACGCTCGACGCCGACTTGCAGGACGACCCGAAGGAAATCCCCCGGTTCCTGGCGGCGGTCAAGGGCGGTCTCGACGTGGCCTGCGGGTGGAAGAAGGTCCGGTACGACCCCTGGCACAAGGTCTTCCCGAGCCGGGTGTTCAACTGGCTGGTCAGCCGGGTGACGGGGGTCAAGCTGCACGACCACAACTGCGGGTTCAAGGCGTACCGGGCCGAGGTGCTCTCCGAGGTGCGGCTCTACGGCGAGCTGCACCGGTTCGTGCCGGTGCTGGCCGCGGGCCGCGGGTTCAAGGTCGGCGAGTTGGTGATCAAGCATCGGCCGCGGAGGTTCGGCCACTCGAAGTACGGGTTCCGCCGGTTCACCAAGGGGTTTCTCGACCTGATCTCGGTGCAGTTCCTGACCGGGTTCGGCGACCGTCCGCAACACTTCCTCGGCCGGGCCGGGCTGCTGCCGATCCTGCTGGGGTGCCTCGGGCTGATCGTCATCGTCGTGAACTGGCTGCTGCGGGCGGCGGACCCGACGGCGTGGATCGAGCCGATGGGGCAGGTCGTCACGGCGATCGTCGCCGTCGGGCTACTGCTGTTCGGGGCGCAACTCTTGATAACTGGACTGCTCGCCGAGTTGATCGTGGACCGCGGCCCGGCCGACGAGGACCCGTACGCGATCGTGGAACGGACCGGATAACGCAAAAGGCAAAAGGTAAAACGCAAAAAAGGGAAACCATGAACTGCGTGTTGTCGCAATCGGGATGTCTTTCTTTTTGCGTTTTGCCTTTTGCCTTTTGCGTTGGTGTCCGATGACCGCCTCCGACCCGGCCGCGCTGCGCCGGTCGCTCTACCTGCTGCTGACCGCCGTCTCCGTCGGGATCGCCACGGCCAAGATCGTCGGCGCGGAGAACGTCTACGAGCCGAGCCGGTACACGCCGTCGGCCGGTGGGTATTCGAAAAACCCGCCGGACCCGGAACGACAGTGGCCGACGACGAGGCCGGAGCCGACGCCGACGTTCAGCTCGAACGACAAGTCGCGCTGGGCGACGGTCCGGGCGTTAGTCGAGGAGGGCACCTACGTCGTCGGCAAGCGATCCAACTTCCAGGACCAGACCGGCCCCTGGGACGAGAAGGGCATCATCTTCCTGCCGGACTACCGGACGCTCGACAAAGTGATGGACCCGGGGACCGGCGAGTTCTACTCCAGCAAGCCGCCGCTGTTCCCGACCGTCGTCGCGGGCGAGTACTGGCTGCTGCGGACGTTGTTCGGTTGGTCGATCGACCGCGACCGGTGGCTGGTCATGGGGGCGATCCTGCTCACCGTGAACGTTCTGCCGCTGGCGGTCTATCTCCTCCTGCTGTCGCGGCTGATCGACGACTACGCGCAGACGGACTTCGCCCGGCTGCTGGTGTTCACGACGGCCTGCTGTGGGACGTTCCTGACCACGTTCGCGCACACGCTCAACAACCACGTCCCGGCGGCGTACTGTGCCCTGTTCACGGTGTACCCGCTGCTGAGCAAGCGCGGCACGCCGGCCATAGACTCGCCGATCAAGCTGCTAGCGAGCGGCTTCTTTGCCGGGCTGACGGTCACGCTGGAGTTGCCCGCGGCGGCGCTGGCCGCGGGGCTGTTCGTCCCGTTGCTGATCGTGCGGCCGGGCAAGACGCTGGCGTACTTCCTGCCGGGTCTGCTCGTCCCGGTCGCGGCGCTGCTGTACTGCAACTACGCGGCGATGGGGAGCGTGCTGCCGGCGTACAGCGAGTTCGGCGGGCCGTGGTACAACTACCCGGGGAGCCACTGGGCGAAACTCGGCACACCGGACGCCAGGGGGATCGACTTCGCCCACGAAGCGAAGACCGTCTACGCTTTCCACCTGCTGTTCGGCCACCACGGCTGGTTCAGCCTGACGCCGGTGTGGCTACTCGGGGCCGCGGGGCTGGGTGCGCTGACGTGGCGGGCGGGGCCGCAGGTGAAGCAACTGCTGCTGACGCGCAAAACGGGGCCGGAAGGGCTGTGGAGTCTGCCCCTGTTCGGGGCGATGGCGACGGCAGTTTCGCTGGTGGTCTTTTTCTTCTACGTTTGGAAGTCCAATAATTATGGTGGGTTCACCAGCGGCCCGCGGTGGCTGTTCTGGCTGACCCCGCTGTGGCTGCTCGGCACGCTCCCAGCCGCCGGCTGGGTTGGGAAGTACCGGGCGGGCCGACTCGCGGCGGCGGTGCTGCTGGGCTTTTCCGTGCTGTCGGTCTTTTACCCGGCCTGGAACCCGTGGCGGCCGCCGTGGATCCTGCAACTGAGCGAACTGAACGGCTGGGTCCGGTACTGACCCGGGGGAACTGATGTCGCCTCCCGACCACCCGCCGCCATTGCCGGACCCGGAGCCGCCCCCGCTGCCGGCCGACGAGGTGATCGAACTCGTCCCTGAGCCGGTGCCGGTGGTCCGGCCGGCACGCCGGCGTCGTAAGCCGGGGCCGCCGGAGCCGGGGTTCGGGATGGCGGTCGCCTGGTGCTTCGGGCTGCTGGCGTCCCTGTACATCCCGTTTGCGATCGCGGCTGTCCTCACGTTCGCCGTCCTGGCGATCGCCAGCGGCGACGTGCGGAAGTTCGTTCAGGCCGAGGGGACGCAGATGGAGAAGGTCGCCGCTGCCGGGCAGGCCAAACCGCCGCGCGACCCGCCGCCGATGCCGGACGGCATCTCGTACGCAATGGCGGCGGGGATGGCAGCCGGCCACGTCGGCAGCCTGACCTTCGCGCTGTTGCTGTTGCGGTTCGGGGTCGGCCCGGACTGGACGCGGAAGGTCGCGCTCCGCCGGCCGCCGGTCGTGCCGCTGGTGCTGAGCCTGATGGTCCTCCCCGGACTGATCCTCGCGCACACCGCGGTCCAAGCCGGGCTGCACGAGACGGCCGAGGCGGTGATCCGGCTGCTCGACCCCAACGCCGACACGGGGTCGTCGATGGATGCGCAGATGAAGACCATGATGTCCCCGTGGCCGTTGTGGCTGGCGGTCCTCGTCATGGGCGTCGGGCCAGGCGTGATCGAGGAGTTCTTCTGCCGCGGGTTCCTCGGCCGCGGGCTGGTGGCGCGGTACGGGCCGGTCGGCGGCGTGCTGCTGACCTCGATGCTCTTCGGGATGCTGCACTTGTTGCCGCTGTACGCGGTCGGGACGATGGTGATGGGGGCGCTGCTGCACGTCACCTACCTGGCCACGCGGTCGCTGTGGGTGCCGGTGCTGCTGCACTTCCTGAACAACACGCTGAGCGTCCTGGCGATCCTCGGCGTGCCGACGCTGCGCGGGCTGGCGGTCGATCCAACCGAACTGCCGGCGGCCGCGTACCTGCTCGGGTTCGCGCTGATCGGGGTCGGGATGTGGGCGCTGTGGTCCGCGCGGGCACGACTGGTGTCGGTGGCCCCCGACCAGCCGGCGTGGCGGCCGGAGTACCCGGGGGTCGAGCTGCCGCCGCGGGACTCCGGGACGGTCGTGCGGCACCGGCCACCGAACCCGGTCGCGGCGTTCCTCACACTGGCGGTACTGGGCGGGCTGTTGTATTTCCTGGCGTGACCCGAGGGCGGTAGAAGGCGACACATGGCGGCCAACCCCACCGGATTCCTGGTGCAGAAGCTCGACGACGGGTTCGGCGACGTGTATCCGCTGATCCCCGGACAGCGGCACACCGTCGGCCGGGCGCCGGACAACCGGATCGTCCTGCGCGACGACCTGTGCAGCCGCTACCACGCGGAGGTGATCGAGGACGCTGGCGGCTGGGCGGTCCGCGACCTCGGCAGCCTGAACGGGTCGGCGGTCAACGACGAGCGGGTGAAGCGGGAGGCCCCCCTGCGGTCGATGGACACGGTGCGGTTCGGCCGGTCGCTGATGCTGTTCGTGCAGACGCTGGACCAGCTCCCCGACCTGCCGCCCGGTCCGACGAAGCCGCCCGGCCACGCCGAGGGGCTGGAGATCACCCGGCGGCTCGGCCGGACCAAGTACCTCGCCCAGCCGCCGGCCCCGCCGCCGGAAGTGACGGTCAACCTCGGGCCGGGGACCGCCGACGCCCCCCGCGGCCCCACCGTCGCGGCGCTGGCGGTGCTGTACCGGCTGGCGCTGGACATGGCCGAGGCGCACAGCGCCGCCGAGCTGTCCGAGCAGGCCATCGACGCGCTCTTGAAGGCGACCCCGGCGGAGGTCGGGGCGGTGCTGGCGCTCAAGGACGGCCGCGAACTGGAGCCGGTCGCTTACCGCACGCAAGCCGAGTCGAAGGCCACCTACCACAAGGTGTCGCAGTTCGTCAGCCAGGAGGTGCTCTCTGGCAAGCAGGCGATCCTGGCCGAGGACATCGCCCGCGACGCTCACCTGCGCAACCGCGAGAGCCTGGCCGAGCTGCGGGCGACGAGCCTGATCTGCGCACCGGTCCTGGCCGACGGGCAGACGCTCGGGCTGGTCCACCTCTACCGCACCGGCCCCGGCCCGCGGCTGAACCCGGAGGACCTGGAGTTCGCCCTGGCGGTGGCGCACCAACTCGGTGCCGTCTGGCACCGGCTCCGTCGGCAGGCAGGGCTGACCCTGGAGAACCAGGCGCTGCGCGACCAGCTGCGGCTGGAGAGCGAACTGGTCGGCCGCAGTGAGTCGCTCAAGCACGTTGAGGAGCAGGTGGCCCGGGTGGCGGCGACGCGGGCGACGGTGTTGGTCCGCGGCGAGAGCGGCGTCGGCAAGGAACTGGTGGCGCGGGCGATCCACTTCAACAGCCCGCGCAAGGACGGGCCGTTCGTCACCATCAACTGCGCGGCGCTGACCGAGACGCTGCTGGAGAGCGAGTTGTTCGGCCACGAGAAGGGCGCCTTCACCGGGGCGACCGAGCGGATGATCGGCAAGTTCGAGGCGGCCGACGGCGGGACGATCTTCCTCGACGAGATCGGCGAGATGGCGGCGGCGACGCAGGCGAAGTTCCTGCGGGTGCTGGAGGGCCAGTCGTTCGAGCGGGTCGGCGGCAACACGCCGATCAAGGTGGACGTGCGGGTGGTGGCGGCGACCAACCGGCCACTGGAGGACGCGGTGCGGGCCGGCACGTTCCGCAAGGACCTGTACTTCCGGCTCCAGGTGGTGCAGGTGGACGTGCCGCCGCTGCGCGAGCGGGTCGAAGACGTGGCCGCGATCGCCGACCACTTCCTGCGGCGGTTCGTCCGCGAGACCGGGCGGAAGGTGAAGGGGTTCACGCCGGCCGCGCTCAAGAAGCTGGAGGGCTACCACTGGCCCGGGAACGTCCGCGAGCTGCGCAACGCCATCGAGCGCGCGGTGGCGCTCGGAAATGGGTCAATGATCGAGGAGTCCGACATCTGGCTGTCGCCGCTGGAGGCCGACGGGCATCTGACGCCGGTGGAGTACGAGCCGGTGTCCTTGGACGAGTTGGAGAAGCGGCACATCATTCAGACGCTGGAGCACACCGAGTGGAACAAGTCACAGGCGTCGGCGATCCTCGGCATCGAGCGGTCCACGCTCGACCGCAAGATCAAGAGTTATGGCTTGCAAAAGTAGTAGGCACACTCCGTGTGCCGTTCTTCGAGCCAGACGGCACACGGAGTGTGCCTACTACGTTCCCGTATCTGCCCGCAGCCTCTCCACCAGTTTCTGCAAATCCGGCGGCAACGGCATCGCCCAGTGCAGGTGTTGCCCCGTGACCGGGTGTTCGAAGCCCAACTCGGTCGCGTGCAGGGCCAGCCGCGGCGCTCCGCTTCTGTCCGTGATTACCTCGCCGGTCGGCTTGCGATGGTAGACCTTGTCGCCGCAGACTGGGTGGCCGGCTTCCGACAGGTGGATGCGGATTTGATGCGTTCGCCCGGTCTCCAGCCGGCACGACAGGACCGTGTAGACCGACAGCTTCTCCTCGATGGCGACGTGGGTGACGGCGTGCTTGCCGACGTTCGGCAGCGGGGTGCTTCCGCGGCGGCCGTCGCCGCGGTCGCGGACGAGGTTCGACCGGATCGTCTGGGGGATCAGGAATCCCGACACGACGGCGACGTACCGGCGGACGACGGTGTGCCTGCGGAACTGCATCCCGAGTTCCCGCTCGGCCAGAGCGGTCCGGGCGTAGACGACCAGGCCGCTCGTCTCCTTGTCGAGCCGCTGCACGACTCGCAGGAACGGCAGCGACCGGGCCGGGCGGTCGAGCCGTTTGGCGATGGCCCACTGCGTCAAGTCTTGCAAGGTGGGGTCGAGTCGGCGGTGCTTGTCCGGCCACTGCCACTCCGCCGGGTGGCGGACGGTGTTGACCCCGGACGGCTTCTCGACCACGACGATGTGATCGTCCAGATGGCGAACGACCAACCCCTCGGTAGTCGCGGCCTTCGGCCGGTGAACCGGCTGGCCGAGCAGTTCGACGACCTCGCCTTCCCTGAGCCGCCGGGCTGGGTCGGTGGCGAGCGAGTCGCCGACCTTCACCCGCCGGCCGGTGATGAGGGCGCGCACGTCGTTCCACGACGGCTGGTGTTCGTGCAGCCGGGAGCGGAGCACCTTGGCGAGTGTGTGTCCGTCCTCGGCGACTGCGACGGGGAAGGGGGGGAGCGGACCCATTACCGATATCCCTTGCCGCAGGCGCTCTCAGCGCTTCTCGGGTGGCACTTGTTTCCGTTTGCCCTTTTCCTGTGTGGGCGGCTTCTGCTCGGCGCCCGGCAGGATCGGCTTGGGCAGGTGGGCCGATTCGTACCGCACGCGGGTCAGGGTGTTGATCGTGTCGGGGAGTCGCGGGGCGCCGGCCTTCTCCGCGCCGAACCGGAACGCCGACAGCAGGTCGCCGAACGTCTCGCGCCGCCAGTCGCTGATGTTCGGCTCCTTGATGCCGGTGAACTTCTCCAGGAACTGGAGGACCGAGGTGTGATCGGACGGCTGGCTGCACACCCACCCGCCCGCCGTCCACGGCGAGACGATGATGCACGGCACCCGGAACCCGCCGCCGATGGGGAGCCCCCTCACGAACTCCCTGGCCGTACCCGCCTGCGGAGTCGGCGGTACGACATGGTCGAACAGCCCGTCGTTCTCGTCGTAGTTGAGGATGAACGCGGTCTTGGCCCACACCTTCGGGTTGGCCGCGATGGCGTTGAGCTTGCTGGCCACGAACGCCGCGCCCGCGGCGGGCATGAAGTCCGGGTGCTCCGACTGGAAACTGGTCGGGATGATCCACGACACCGTGGGAAGGTTGTCGTTGATCGCGTCGTGCTCGAACTTCCCCTCC
The DNA here is from genome assembly GCA_035699305.1 of Fimbriiglobus sp. Classification (GTDB taxonomy): domain Bacteria; phylum Planctomycetota; class Planctomycetia; order Gemmatales; family Gemmataceae; genus DASSAT01. Next base: position 7,542 of record DASSAT010000621.1, read on the forward strand.
GGGTCGCGGACCATGCCGCGGTTGTGCAGATCGGAGTCCCGGGGAGCATCGGTGAACGCCTTGAAGTATTCGAGCACGTTGCAGCCGTAGTTGTCCTGCTGCTGGTACACCTTCCAACTGATCCCGGCATTCTGGAGCCGTTCGGCGTACGTGGTCCAGCGGAAGCCGCCTTTCACCTCCCGGTTGTTGATGACCGGCCCGCCGTCCCGACCGTCGGGGTCGATCGTGCCGGTCATCCAGTAGAGGCGGTTCGGCCAGGTCGGCCCCATCACCGAGCAGTAGTACTCGTCGCAGAGGGTGAACGCCTCGGCGAGGGCGAACTGGAAGGGGATGTCGTCGCGAGTGTGGTAGCCCATGACGAAGGGCGCTTTGTTGCCTTCGGCCCTGCGGTGGGCGGGCAGCCAGTTGTCCATCTTGCCGCCGTTCCAGGAGGCGTGCTGGACGCTCCAGGCGTGACTCGTGGACGGGATGTGCTGGGCGCTGGTCGTGCGCGTATCGAGGTGGAACGGGAGCAGGTAGCCGGCGGGGTTCACCGGGTCGGGCTGATATAGCACCGACTTCCCGTGCGGCAACTTCAACGCCTTCTCGTCGCCGAACCCGCGGACGCCAGCCATCGTCCCGAAGTAGTGGTCGAACGAGCGGTTCTCTTGCATCAGCAGGACGACGTGCTTGATGTCCTTCAGCGATCCCGTTTTGGGTGGCCCTTCCGCGAGGACACGCCGCAGGTTGGGCGGCATCAAGTTCGCGGCCGCCGCCGCGGCCAGACCGGCGGCGGAGCCGAGCAGCCGACGGCGGGTGATCGGGTGCGTGTCGAGGTCGTTGGTCGTCCGATTCATTGTGAGTTGCTCCGGCGACTCAAAAAAGGTGACTGGCGGGGCGAGTCGATACCCAGTTGGCTTTGTAAGCCCTGCGCCCCCGTTCGCCGGGGCGTTCGCCACTGGCTGGGTTGGCGACCGTGTGGTAATGGTCATCGTATCTGCCGGCTGCCTGGTCGGCCCGCCGCCGGCGCGCTTCGATCGCTACTTTTGGTGGCTTCGCGGGGATCAGACAGTCGCACGCGTTTCACCGCCCGCACCGGTCCGTTTGAACTGCCGGGTGCAGTTGCTAGAACACCCGGGGCACGTGACGTGCTCCGCTCGGTGGGCCGGTGTGGCGGGAGGACAGAATGGTCAGCCGCGAACAGTTGCGGGCGGCCGGGTGGGGCCTGTTCTGGTCGGGCCTGCTCGCGGTCGCCATCTTCGTCGGGTCGCGGAACCTGCGGCACATCGACGCGGCCCTCGTCGGGTACACGTTCGCGTGCCTATTCGCCGCGTTCGCCGTCGCCTACCGGTACTCGATGTGGCTTCAGCGGCCCCCGACCCGCCTCTACTGGCGGCGCGGGTGGCAGGCATTTCTCAAGCCCGGCTTCTTCTGGGCGAACGTCAAGCACCTGGCCGGCCGGTTCGTCCGCCTGTTCGCCCTCAACGAGCACATCTTCCGGCGGAGTAAACCCCGCGGGGTCGCGCACCTCCTCATCATGTGGGGGTGCATCCTCGCCGCCGCCATCACCTTCCCGCTCGTGTATGGGTGGGTGTTTTTCGAGACCGTCCCCGGCGACCTGACCCGCTACCGGACGTTCGCGTTTGGGGTGCCGCTGTTCGACTTTGAGCACAACTCAGTCGTCGGGCACCTGATCTTCCACGGCCTCGTCTGGTCGGCGCTGCTAGTCATCCCCGGCGTCCTGATCGCCATGAATCGGCGGGTGAAGGACCACGGGGCCGCGGCGCTTCAGGACTTCCAGGAGGACATCCTGCCGCTGTTCCTCTTGTTCGCGGTCAGTGTCACCGGGCTGTTGCTGACGGTCAGCTACACCTGGATGAAGGGGTACGCTTACGAGTTCCTGGCCATCCTCCACGCGGTCACGGTCATCTTCACCCTGCTCTGGTTGCCGTTCGGGAAGTTCTTCCACATCTTCCAGCGGCCGGCGCAACTCGGGGTGAAGTTTTACCGGGACGTCGGCGGGCTAGAGGCGCCAGCGAGGTGCGTCCGATGTTCCGAGCCGTTCGCCACCTCGACCCAGATCGCCGACCTGATCCAGGTCGAGGCGGAACTCGGCTACGACTACGCTCAGCCGGGCGAGCCGACCGGGCATTACCAGCACGTCTGCCCGCCCTGCCGACGGAAGTTGATGGCACTGGCCCAGCACGCGGCCTGGGAGAAAGGATGAAGGATGAAGGATGATCCGAAGACGGCAGCGCGGTCGGGTGTAATCTCTCATCGTAAGGAGGCCGGGTGACGGTGGGGTATCGGATGACTTGTTTCATCATTCATCCCTCATCATTCATCCTTCCGACCATCATGGCCACTGAAGCCCCCGACACCCCGGACCTCCTGGCCAAGTTCGGCCCGCTGCGAGCGTACCCGTCCGGCCAGCGGCTGGACACGACCTTGGACCCCGACCGGATGGTCAAGACGCACTGCTGCTTCTGCGGCCAGCAGTGCGGCATCCAGCTCAAGGTGAAGGACAACCAAGTCATCGGCTTCGAGGCATGGCTCGACTTCCCCTTCAACAAAGGGATGCTCTGCCCGAAGGGCGTCCGCCGGTACTTGCAAAGCTCGCACCACGACCGGCTGACCTCGGCCTACGCCCGCGATCCGTCGCGGCCCGAGGGGTTTCGGGCCGTGCCGTATGACGAGGCGGTCCGGCGGGTCGCTTCGGAAATCCAGCGCATCCAGTCCAAGTACGGTAACGACGCCTTCGCCATTATCGGCGGGGCGAGCATGACGACCGAGAAGTGCTACCTGCTCGGGAAGTTTGCCCGGGTCTGTCTGAAGACGCGGCACATCGACTACAACGGCCGGCTGTGTATGGTGTCGGCCGCGTCCGCGAACAAGAAGGCGTTCGGCATCGACCGGGCCGGCAACCCGATGTCGGACGTCCCGCTGGCCGAGGTCGTCTGGATCAGCGGGGCGAACGTCGCCGAGTGCGCCCCGATCACCACCAGTTACGTCTGGCAGGCCCGCGAGAACGGCGCCCGGATCATCAACGTCGATCCGCGCATCACCCCGCTCGCCCGGACGTGCGACCTGGCGCTGCCGATCAAGCCGGGCCGGGACGCGGCCCTCTTCGCCGGCGTCCTGCACCTGATGATCGAGAACGACTGGCTCGACCACGAGTTCATTCGGAACTATACCGTCGGCTTCGAGAAGGCGGCCGAGGCGGTGAAGGAGTGGACGCCGCGGAAGACCGCCGAGGTAACTGGCATCGCCGAGAAGGCCATCCGTCAGGCGGCCGAGTGGTGGGGCACGGCGAAGACCAGCTTCCTGATGCACTCCCGCGGGATCGAGCAGCACAGCCACGGCGTCAACAACTGCCTGGCGTCGATTAACATCGTCCTGGCGTCCGGGCGGATCGGCCGACCCGGCTGCGGCTACGCGACGATCACCGGCCAGGGCAACGGCCAGGGCGGGCGGGAACACGGCCAGAAGGCCGACCAGCTCCCCGGCGGCCGGGACATCGAGGACCCCGAACACCGCCGGTTCGTCGCCGACTTCTGGGGCGTCCCCGAGGCGGAGTTGCCGCACGGCGGCGTCGATTGCTATGAGCTGCTCCGCAAGGTCGAGGCCGGCGAGATCAAGGGGCTGCTGTCGTGGTCGTTCAACCCGGCTGTCTCCCTGCCGGACAGCACGTTCGTCAAGCGGATGCTGGAGAAGTTGGAGTTCTTCGTCTGCATCGACTTCTTTCTGAGCGAGACGGCCCGGTTCGCCGACGTGGTGCTGCCCGGGTCGCAGCACGAGGAGGACGAGGGGACCGTCTGCTCGACGGAAGGTCGAGTCATCAAGATCAACCATGCCGTCGATCCGCCGGGGGACGCGAAGCAGGACTGGCGCATCCTTCAGGACATTGCCCGCGCTCTCGGCCGGGAGCCGGGGTTCACCTTCGGCAGCGCCCGCGAGGTATTCGACGAGCTACGGCGAGCGTCCCGCGGCGGAGTGGCCGACTACTCGGGCATCACCTACGAGAAGATCGAGTCCCGGATGGGGGTGTTCTGGCCGTGCCCGGACACCGACCCACACGGCAATCCGATCGACCACCCCGGCACGCCGCGGCTCTTCGAGCCGGGGTCGTGGAACCCGGTGGCGAAGGGGGCCGGGCCGTTCTACTTCCCGGACGGCAAAGCCCGATTTCACGCCATCCGCTACGAGCCGCCGACCGAGGACGTGGACGCCGATTACCCGATCATCCTGACGACCGGCCGGGTGGTGAGCATGTTCCTGTCCGGCAATCAGACCCGACGGATCGGCCCGCTGGTCGATCAGTATCCGGTGCCGCTCCTGGAACTCCACCCGATCCTCGCGAAGCAGCACGGCATCGCGGACGGCGACTGGGTGACGGTCGAGAGCCGCCGGGGGTCGCTCACTATCCGCTGTCAGGTGGTGACGACGATCCGCCCGGACGTGGTGTTTGTCCCGTACCACTGGGCCGGGAAGAAAAGCGTCAACCTGGCGACCATCGCGGCCCAGGACCCGATCTCGAAGATTCCCGAGTACAAGGTTTGCGCGGTTCGCATTCGGAAGACCGCGGAACCGGGGTACGCGACGCGACTCGAACCGCAGCAGTAAATCAAAGAGTTCACCACAAAGGCACAAAGGCCACACAAAGGAACACAAAGGAAGGCACCGATCCCCTGGGTTTCTTGGTGTTTCTTTGTGTGATCTTTGTGCCTTTGTGGTGAGATCTTGCGAGGCCAGTATGCCCACCGACATGGAATTCTTCGTGGACCCGCACCGGTGCATCGGGTGCCACGCCTGCGAACACGCCTGCGCCGAGTGCGAGACGCACAAGGGGCACTCGATGATCCACATCGAGTACGTCGAGCGCGAGCGGTCCGTGCAGACCATTCCGGTGGTTTGCATGCACTGTCATAGCCCGACGTGCGCCGACGTCTGCCCGGCCGACGCGATCAAGCGCAGCGGCGACGGGCGAGTGATGACGGCCCGCAAGCCGCGGTGCATTGCCTGCTCGAACTGCGTCCTGGCGTGCCCCTTCGGGGTGCCCAAGATGATGACCGAGTTCGACCTGATGATGAAGTGCGACATGTGCTACGACCGCACGTCCACCGGCCGCAAGCCGTGGTGCGCCACCGTCTGCCCGAGCCAGGCGCTCTACTACGGCCCGCGGGACGAGGTGGAGGCGATGCGGAAGCGCTCCCGGCCGATCAACCGGTTCCAGTTCGGCAACCAGGTCGTCACCACCAAGGTGAACATGATGGTCCCGCGGGAGAACCACGACGCCCACCTGGACGTGACCGCCGCCATGCACGAGCGGCCGGCCAGCGGGCTGATCGCCCTCAATATCCTGACTTCGGAAGGATGAGGGATGAAGGATGAACGAAGAGCAGCAGCCCCGGTAGGTCTCTGCTACATTTATCCTTCATCCTTCATCCTTCAAGGAGGCGCCATGACCCCGGCCAAGGACGACGAGGCCCGCACCTACCCCGACGGGCGGCTACTGTCCCACCAGCCGCTCTGGCAGCGCGACTTCCCGACCGACGTACCGGAGGACGACCACGTCGCCCGCCGGGAGTTCGTCAAGTTCCTGGTCCTGACAAGCGGGGCATTCGCCGTCGGCCAGTGCTGGATCGCGGCCGCCAGCGCCTTGCGCGAGAAGGGACCGCTCCCTCGCACCAGGATCGCCACTGTTGCCGAACTGGAGGTACGGCGGGTAGTCGAGTTTCGCTACCCGGACGAACACGAGCCGTGCCTGGCGCTGTGCCTCGGGCCGGGGCGGTACGTGGCCTACGGTCAGAAGTGTACGCACCTGGCGTGCGCGGTGGTCCCCCACCTGGACCGAGGGGAGTTGCACTGCCCCTGCCACAACGGATACTTCGAGGTCAACGACGGTCGGCCCGTCGCCGGCCCGCCGCGCCGGCCGCTGCCGCTCGTCCGGCTCGAAATCGAGGGCGGAGCGGTGTTCGCCACCGGAGTCGAGCTGCGGACCGTCTGACTGGGGAATGCGATGAAGCCGATCCTGACCCGCCGTCAGATAGACACCATCTACGCCGGTATGTTCTGCGTGGTGGGTCTGCTCGTGGTCCTCCAGCTCTGGCTGCTCACGGCCACGATGAACGCCTTCATGGGCGGCGACGACTCGGTCGTGTGGCCAGCCGCCGCCGCCAGTTTCGGCTGCCTGGTCGTCAACCTGTGGATGCTCCGCCGGCTCGTCTACCTCCAGAGGGCCGAGGACTGAGATGCCGGACTCGACCCGCCCCCCTCCGGCCCGGTCGGTCCGCGACCTGCCGCCGAACATCTTCGCGATCGTGATGGCAACGGGCATCGTCGCGATCGCCCTGAACGCGACCGGTTGGCTGACGGGCGGGTACATCCTGTTCTGGATCGGGCTGCTGGCCTACGCCGTCATCTGGGTGCTGACCGCGGCCCGGTGCGTCCGCCACTGGTCCGCGGTCCAGACCGACCTGACCACTCATGCCCGTGCGCCCGGCTTCTTTACCGTCGTCGCCGCCACCGGGGTACTCGGGAACGGTTCCGTACTGTTGCACGACGCCCCCCGGGTGGGGCTGGCGCTGTGGATCGCCACCCTCGTACTCTGGGCCGGGCTGTCGTACACGATCCTCCCCGGGCTGATGGAGGTGGAAGACAAGCCGGACCTGGACAAGGGGTTGAGCGGGACGTGGCTCCTGGTGGTCGTGGGCACGCAATCGGTGTGTGTCCTCGGCAGTCTGGTCGTCCCGCACCTGCCGGAGGGTGAGACCGAAGCGGGGTGGTTCGCGGCCCTGTGTTTCTGGCTCGTCGGCGGCATGCTCTACCTGTGGCTGATCGCGTTAATCCTGTACCGCATCCTATTTCGCCCGCTCACGCCAGCCGACTTGGCGCCGCCGTACTGGATCAACATGGGGGCGATGGCGATCTCCACCCTCGCGGGGGTCTCTCTCGTGTCCGCCGCCCGTAGTGTCGGCCTGCTGACCGAGTTGCTCCCGTTCCTGAAGGGGCTGACCCTGATGTTCTGGGCAACGGCGACCTGGTGGCTGCCGCTGCTGGTGATGCTCGGGGTGTGGCGGCACGGGGTGAAGGGATACCCACTCTCCTACGACCACGGGTACTGGGGGGCAGTGTTCCCGCTGGGGATGTATTCGGTCTGTACTATCCGTCTGGCCCGGGAGTTCGGGCTGCCGTTCCTGACCCCACTTGGGGAAGTGTTCGCGTGGGTGGCGCTGGCGGCGTGGGCGGCCACCGCGGCCGGTCTGGCCCGCCGTCTACTAACTCCCAGTCGAACCTGAACCGCCCCAGTATTCGCTGCGACAGTTGACAACGATAAAACAATCGCTTGCTCTGTTGAATTCATCCGATTTGATGGGGAATTCGGTGGGTTCGGTTCGGCCTGTACTTTCCGCGACTCCATAACGATCAGGCAGCCAAGCTGAGCAGTCGTTCGGCGGCCGCCGCGATTTCCCGCTCGGTCACTCCCGGGCGCAGAACCGCACGGATTTCCTCGCCCAGCCACTCCCGCCGCCACGCCCG
>DASSAT010000622.1:0-3121 GCA_035699305.1 Fimbriiglobus sp.
AGTTCGCCGTAGGCCGACTCGTAGTTGTGGACCCCCAGCCCGATCTGCTTGAGGTTGTTCTGGCAGCTCATCCGGGCGGCGGCCTCGCGCACCTTCTGCACCGCCGGCAACAAGAGCCCGATCAGGATGGCGATGATGGCAATAACGACCAGCAACTCGATCAGCGTAAACGCTGACCGGCCGACACGGGGCGATGGCATGGACGGCTCCGAGGCAAGAAATGGAAGCCGGCCCGCGACGGATCGGGCCGGCCACCGGGAGCATACACGGAGGTACTGACGCCGTCCGGCCGGCCCGGCGATTTCTCACGAGTTCTTCACGATTCTCTAACCCTCACCGATCGCCTCGGCGATCGCGGCCGTGAACTCCGCGGTCCCGGCCGAGCCGCCCAGGTCGGGCGGCCGAACCTGCCCGGCGCTGAGGACCTGCTCGACAGCCCGCACGACCCGCCCGGCCGCGTCCGCCTCCCCCAAATCCTTGAGCATCTCGACGGCCGGCAGGATCAGCGGCAGCGGGTTGGCCCGGTCCGGCGGGACCGCCTCGTGGCTGGCCCCGTACACCGCCTCGAACACCCGCACCCCGTCGCCGTGGTTGACCGCCGCGGTCGCGCTGATGCCGCCGACCAGCCCCGCCCCCAGGTCCGACAGCAGGTCGCCGTACAGGTTGCCGGCCGCCAGCACCTCGAACTGGTGCGGCTTGCTCACCAGTTGCATGCAGGCGTTATCGACAATCAACTCCTTCGGCGTGATGTCGGGATAATCCTTCGCCACCCGGCGGAAGCAGTCGAGGAACAGCCCGTCGGCCAGCTTGAGGATGTTCGCCTTGTGGATGCAGTGGACCGACCGCCGGCCGCGGGCGCGGGCCAGGTCGAAGGCGAACCGGAAGAACCGCAGGCACGCGGCCTCGGTGACGACCTTGAAGCTCTGGACGACGCCGGGCACGACCTCGTGTTCGCTGGCGGCGTACAGGTCCTCGGTGATCTCGCGGACCAGGAGGATGTCCACGCCGACGAACCGGCTAGGCAGCCCGGCGAGGTTGTGGACCGGCCGCACCGACGCGAACAGCCCGAGTCGGCGTCGGAACTCGACGTTGAAGTTCACCGTCGGGGTGCCGGCGCCCGTCGGCGGCAGGAGCTTGGTCTTCAGCGCGACCCCGTTCCGGCGGACGGCGGCCAGCACCTCCGCGGGCACCGCGTCCTTCCCCTGGTCGAGTGCCGCCCGGCCGGCGAGGTGCGTCTCGAACTCGACGCCCACGCCCGCGGCGTCGAGTAGACGGCGGACGCTCGCCTCCTGGTCGAGTCCGACCCCGCCGCCCTGGATGAAGACGACCTTGTGCATGCGCGCGCCCCCGGTGATCGGGGGTTATGGTACGGCCGTGATTGACGACGACTCGCCGCGGCGGGTAAGGTACGGGGAACGGAGGATGTACAGATGACGATCACGTTCCCCGACGACATGCGCGAGATGCTGGAGCGGGAGGCCCACGAGGCGGGGATGCTGTCGGTCGATGTCTATGTGCTGACCATGTACTCACGGGCCAAGCACATCCCGGAGAATGAGGACCTCGATCCCGCCACTCGACAACGGCTACTCACCCTGGCCGAGACTGGCTTGAAGTCCCCTCCCATCTCAGACCCGCGCGGTTTCCTGGCCGAACTCGTCCGTGACACCAACCCTGTCACGGACGAGTAGTGCCCCGATGAGCATCATCATCCGCGCGGACGCGGCGCAGGACATTCGCGCAATCGTCGCTGCATTTCAGATCACACATCCCAAGTCGGCGGGCAAGTTCTCCGTCGCGCTGACCCGGACGATCGAAGGGGTGGAGCGGTTCCCGTTGGCCGCCCCGGAACTCGGCCCATCGGCGGACGGTTCCGTCGTCTTCCGGTTCACTACCATCCGCGGCTTTCGTCGGTTCGTCGTGATCTACCTCCCGCTCTCCGACGGGGTTGACGTGTTGCGGGTCGTGGACGGCCGCCGGGATCTGAGCGGGATCATCGCGAGCATCAACCCGTAATCGGTCACGTCCCCAGGTTCTTGACGATCTGCTCGGTGATCGTCGCGGTGGTGCCGTCGCCGCCGAGGTCGCGGGTCAGGCCGACGCCCGCCGCCAGGGTGCGAGCCACCGCGCGCTCGACCTGGGCGGCCGCCGCCGGCTCGCCGACGTGGGCCAGCAGCATCGCCGCGCTGCGGACCACCGCGATCGGGTTGGCCAGCCCCTTGCCGGCGATGTCCGGCGCCGACCCGTGGACCGCCTCGAACACCGCGTACCGGGTGCCGAGGTTCGCCCCCGGCACCAGCCCCAGCCCGCCGACCAGCCCGGCGCACAGGTCCGAGATCACGTCTCCGAACAGGTTCTCCATCACCAGCACGTCGTACCGCGTCGGGTCCAGCGCCAGCCCCAGGCACACGTTGTCGATCGGCTCCTCGCGGAACCGGACGAACGGGTACTCGTCGGCCACCGCCCGGGCGCACGCCAGGAACAGCCCGTCGGAGAGCCGCATCACGTCCGCCTTGTGGCAGCACGCCACCGTCTTGCGGCCGCGCTGCCGGGCCAGCTCGAACGCGAACCGCACGATCCGCTCGCACGCCGGCCGGGTGACGACCCGCAGGCTCTCCACCACCCCCGGGACGACGACGTGCTCCAGCCCGGCGTACAGCCCCTCAGTGTTCTCGCGGACGACGATCAGGTCTACGTTCTCATACGGCGTCCTTACCCCGGGCAGGGAGTTCACCGGCCGGACGCTGGCGAACAGGTCCAGCCCCTGCCGCAGCCGGACGTTGATCGACCGGAACCCCTTGCCGACCGGGGTGGTGCACGGCCCCTTGAGGCAGACGCGGTGTTTGCGGATCAGGTCGAGCGTCACCTCGGGCAGCGGCTCGCCGTGGCGCTCGGCGGCACCCAGCCCGGCGTCGGCCCGCACCCAGTCGATGGCCACGCCGGCCGCGGCGACCACCCGGCACGCGGCCGCGGTCACTTCCGGGCCGATCCCGTCGCCCTCGATCAGCACCACCCGCATCGGCGTCCCTCCTGCCGCGACGGGATCAACTTCGCTCGCGGTCGGCCCGTCGGCAAGTTACTTCTTCCTCCCTCCCCCCTTGGGGGGGAGGGTTGGGGTGGG
>DASSAT010000623.1:0-15335 GCA_035699305.1 Fimbriiglobus sp.
GTTGTCGCGTCGGTCGGCCGGGGCGGGGTCGCCGGTCCCCCGCCCGTTTCATGAGCTGCTGATGGGACTTGAACCCATGACCTCCTCATTACCAATGAGGTGCTCTACCACTGAGCTACAGCAGCAAGTCGCAGGGAAAAGGGTAAAGGGAAATCGGAAAAAGAGAAGGGGGCGGGCGGCCAGACCGGGTGTTTTCCTTCGTCCTTTTTTCCGTATCCCTCGTCCTGATTCCCGTCCGAAGAGCGGGTGATGGGAATTGAACCCACAACGTCTTGCTTGGAAGGCAAGAGCTCTACCGTTGAGCTACACCCGCTTGGGGAGTTCCAAGTTCCAGGTTCCAAGTCGAAATCAGTCCTCTTCCACTTGGAACCTGGAACTCTGGAACTTGGAACTCCCGAGTGGGCAGGGAGGGATTCGAACCCCCGAACTCCGAAGAGGCCAGATTTACAGTCTGGTGCAATTGACCGCTCTGCCACCTGCCCGGTTCGTTGCTCCCCCGCGGTCGGTGGGCTAGCGGTGGGACTCGAACCCACGACCGGCGGTTTACAAAACCGCTGCTCTACCAACTGAGCTACGCTAGCAGGACGCGGGGCCACTGGGGAAGTACCAACTTAGGGGCGCCCGACCGCCCGTTCAAGCCGAATCCGCCGACCCGGCCGCCACCGCAAATTATAGCCGCCCGCCGAAGGAGTGGACACTTGCGAGGAGGCCCGGGTTCATCTTCCTCGTTTCCGCGCTCGCCGTGAGAGCACACGGTGCGCCCCCCCTGGGACCGTGGCCGTCCCGGCCGCTCTTGCTATACGGGGCGGGGCGCTCGGATGTCGTCAGATGCCCCGGACGCGCGGAGCAAGAGCGGCCGGGACGGCCGCGGTCCCAGGGTCAGGGCACTACCCCCAGCCCGCGGAGCTGTGCCCGGGTGTCGTCGATCCAGCGGTAGATCGGCGGCCGATCAACCGGGGCCGGCTCGTACCCCGGAGAGCGCGGCATTCCGGCGACACGGAACGGACCGGTCTGGCCCTCGCGCACGAGCGGCAGTAGATACCGCCCCGGACCGGGGAATCCGCCCGCGCCCGGCGGCTTGGCGGACGGCAGGTTCCGCACCTCCACCTCCGCCCCCGGCGCCACGCCGTCGCCCTTGAGCACCTCGACCACCTTGACGGCCGGGGCAGGAAGGCCGTCCTCGGCGACGGTCACGTCGGCCACGAGCAGATGTGTAGCAGCGGTGAGCTGCGCCCGCGACAGGACCACTGACCGGCCCGGCGCGTACCGGGCCGCGTAGACGGCGTACCCGAGCCACCCGAGCCAGCCCAGGAACGCGGCCAGCGCCAGCAGGAGCAGCAGCCGGCCGCGGGTCATCGCTCGCCCTTCCCGGGGTTGACGTCCTCGGCGGACAGTTCGAACCCCTCGGCCAGCGCCCGCTCCAGGTCGAACAGGTCGCGGAAGTCCTCCGGCTCGTCCCGGTCGGACCGGCTGAGCTTCTCGGCCTTGATGAGATTGAACACGACGTTGCCCAAGTCGTCGGTCTTGCGCAGGCCCCACTGGCGGAAGACGACCGCGGCCATCAGGCCGAATTCCTGGACGGCCAACTCGCACGCCCCGCGGACCAACTCCTCGCCGGAGACGTGGTAGTCGGCGTCCGGGTCGTCGTCCTCCTCCGGCGCCCGGTCGAGCATCTCCTGGGTGTAGGAGACGGCGTCGCAGATGAACTCGTACGCCTCGTAGGGATACCGGGTGTCGTCCCGGGTCAGCTCGGCGATCTTCGGGTCCACGTATTCTCCTATCGGAGGGCGGCGTCCTGGCGAACCCCGAGCGGTAGCGAGGGGGTTAGACTTCACCCCCTCGCTACCGCTCGAGGTTCGCCAGGAGACCTCACAACCTGGTCAACACATCATCGGCCGACACCGGCAGCCGGCGGCCGTCCTCGAACTCGATCAGCAGCCGGCGGGCCAGGATCTCCTGGGCCAGCACCCGGCCCTGGCCCTTGTTCGTGACCACCCGGCTGCCGACCGGCGGCAGGGCGGCCTGGAACTCCTCGTACACATCCTGCTCGAACCGCAGACAGCACTTGAGCCGGCCGCAGCGGCCGCTGATCTTCGACGGGTCGAGCGTGGACTTCTGCAGCTTGGCCATCCGCATCGACACGGGCGGCATCACCACCATATGTGTGTTGCAGCAGACCGGCTTGCCGCAGTCGCCGTAGTCGGCCAGCAGCTTCGCCTCGTCACGGACGCCGATCTGCCGCAGCTCGATGCGGGTGTGGAACTCGCGGGCCATGCTCTTGACCAGTTCGCGGAAGTCCACCCGGTTCTCGGCCAGGAAGTAGAAGACGATCCGCTCGCCGCCGAAGAGGTGCTCGACGTCCACCAGTTGCATTGCCAGCTTGTGCTGGTCGATCAGCTTCTCGCCGGTGGCGAACTCCCGCTTCTGGAGTTCGCGGACCAGGTCCATCCGGGCCAGGTCTTCCCGGGACACGGCGCGGAGGATGTCGCCGCGGGTCGGGTCCGGGACGGCGGCGACCGCCTGCGGGGTGGCCGGGCAGAGGACTTCGCCGACCTCCTGACCGCGATCGGACTTGACGATCACCTTCTGCCGGCGCGTCGGGGTGACGTCCGGCGGGGCGGCGAACTCGCCGATGAACCGCATGACCCCGTGCCGGACGAGGTACATGGCGGCGTTCGGATGATCGGTGGTCGCGGTCATGGCTGCTGGGGGCTGGTAGGGGACTGCGCGTCGATCACCGGGTCCGGGAATCCGCTCCTCCACCCTCCGGCGACCGTCTCGGTCACAGACTCGGGATCGCGGTGGTAGATCAGGTCGCCGACCTGATGCCGATCGAGGGCGGCCCGGTAGCGGGCGATCGCTGTGTTCGCATCGTCCTCGGTCAGGTCGTGCCGGGTGCGGAGTTCGCGGCAGACCGTATCCCAGAATTCCACAATCAGGTGCGCGGGCAACATGGAACCAGCCTCCCGAACCAGTCAAACCACCACCGACCAGCGGTAGTATTTCGAGTCGCCTTGGCCACCTCGCCCTTTCCCCTTTCCGGCTCGAACCAGGGCGTCGAGCAGGTCCGTACCACCGGTGTGGAAGCTGAACTGGTCGGCTCCCGTCATTGTGACCCGCTGTCGCCAGAACGCCGCCACCGGACCGCAAACCATCTCATACCACCCCGCGGTCGGCCGCTTGTGGTCGTGAACGACTTCCGGCGTGCCCGTGGCTGGGTCCGCGGGGGTACTCTGCCGACAGTGTTGCACAAGACTCCAGTAGTCCTCGCTGTCGTAATCGCCGCGGACGAAACCGAGCGATGCCAGTTTATCTAGCCCATCGTCGAGTTCGGACCCCCAAGGCGTCCGCGTGTATCTTCGCACGCGGAACTGAAGAACGACAGGTTGATTACCCGTCCCGCTCGGGTGTGCAGCCTGCCACTGGTAGAACTGGTCCCACGCCCACAACCGAGCCTGGCGCTTTAGGGTCGTCGTGTAAAACCCCCGGCCGAAGTCCGTATCGACCGCACACCTCGTCAGATCAATCCCGGATGCTTCGATACTGTTCTTGGCAACCATGGTGCAGCCGTGCCAGAGGATCACAGACTCGCTCAGGTCCGGTTTCCAGTCTGGCGCGGCGTTCAGCAGGGGCGGACGTTTCGGCGGCATGGGCGTTCCGCGGTCCCGTGATAGTCTAACTGTGCAACTCGACAACGTCCCGGTCGCGCAGAACGTGGTCCCGGCCGACGGTCTGGCCGTCGAACGCGCCGGACCCCCACACCCGGGCGGTCTTCAGGTTCTCCTCGAAGTCCTTATGCACATGCCCGGCGAACTCCTGGAGCGTCGCGCCGACCGGGCAGGTGAACGGATTGCTCATATCCGGCGGCTTGCCCGGCTGCTTGGTGTAGACGCGCATCACCCCGAGCCGGTCGTACACCGCCTTGCGGAACTCCTCCAGTCCGGTCCCCTGCTCCGCCGAGACCACCAGCAGCGGGAAGCGGTCGCCGAACGCCTCCCGGGCGATCTCCAGCCGGATGTCCGCGGCCTCGTCGTCGGCCTTCGTGGCAGCCAGAAGAGTCTTGAGATAGTAAGTCGTCGGGTCCTCGTCCGCTGGCTTCTCCCCGCCGACCAGTTCCCGGCGGACCTGTTTGAGTCGGTCGATCACCGCCCGGGTGGCGGCCGGGCCGTCGTCATCGGCGAGGTCGATGAACAGCACCGCGGCGTCAGCGGCCCGGGTGATGTCGGTGATGAAGTGCTCGTAGTGATCCGGCGTGACTGGCGGCAGATCCACGAGTTGCACCCGCACGTCCTCGTAGTCCATCATGCCCGGGATCGGCTCGCGCGTGGTGAACGGGTACGGGGCGACCTGCGGCGTCGCCTTCGTCAGCCGGGTGAGCAGTTGGGACTTGCCGGCGTTGGGCGGGCCGAGGAAGACGACCTGCCCGGCCCCCTGTCTGGGGACCTTGTGGGTGCCGTGGGGGGCCTTCTTGGGGGCGGTCTTCTCGTGCTCAATCTGGTCGGTCAGTTCGCTGATCTTGGTCTTGAGGTCGGCCTGGACCTTCTCGCTCGCCTTGTGCTTGGGGAGGATGACCCACATCTCGCGCAGCGCAGTGAGCTTCTCCTCGGCCGTCTTGCCCTTCTTGTACCGGGCCTCGGCGTCGTGGTACTGCGGCGGCAGGTTGACGGCCATGCGGGGTGTCCTCGGCTGTGTTGTATTCTGCCCCCGGAAACCCGCGGCGTCTATCGCAGCAGCACTCCTTCTCCGAAGCGATCCCGGAGCGCCTCGACCGTCCCGGCCGTCAACCCGGGGTTGTTTGCGATCCGCAGCACGCTCAGCCCATCAAGGTGCGGCGACCCGGCGAGGGCGGCTGCCGTGTCGTCGTCGAGGTCGTTCGCCGTTAGGTCGAGTTCTCGTAGCCGGGTCAGGTGTGGCGAGTTGGTCAACTCGCGCACCCCGGTCGGACCGATCCGGTTGCCGGACAGGTCGAGCCGGTCGAGCTTCGTCAGGTTCGGCGCCTGAGCCAGCTCATCCATGTACGGGGCGACCGCGACCAGTCGCACGTCCCGCAGCGGGGTGGTGCGGAACAGCCCGTCGCTGATGGAGATGAACGCGCGCCCGGCCAGCGACATCGCCTCGGCGAACCCGCGGCGGAAGACTACGTCGCGCGCCGACCACGGCGCCAACATCTGCAAAAACCGATTCACCGCGGAGGGCGCGGAGGGCGCAGAGGAAGAATTGAGTTCCAGACCGTCTTTAACTCCTCTGTCTTCTTCTCTGCGCCCTCCGCGGTGAAATTCTTCGATCTGGGACCGGATGAACTCCCCTCGCGGGTCGCCCTGCCGGTCGCACCACTCCGCGTACCGCAGCCGCGGCTCGTCGGCGTCCGGGTCGGCCAGCACCGCGTCGAGCAACGCCCGCTCGTGCGGGGTCATCGGCGGTGGGCCGGGCGACACGAACGGGTCGGGGTCGAGCAACTCCGACGGGTGCGGCGCCCGATACGACGGGTTCCAGGCCATGCGGGCCAGCGCGGAGGGGTCCGACGTGAGCCGGCGCGGGAACCGCTTTGCGAACCACCGGCCCGCCATAGGATGCCTCCCGTGTCCCCGGGCGGACGCCACCATACGCCCCCCGACCCCGCCGCGTCAACAGGCCCACCCATGACACTGTTCGATCAGGTTCAAGAAGCCGCCGCGTTCGTCCGCTCGAAGTGGTCGCGGACACCGCTCGCCGGCATCGTCCTGGGCACCGGCCTGGACGGGCTGGCCGACGAGTTGCAGGACTCCGTCACCCTCTCCTACGAGAGCGTCCCGCACTTCCCGCGGTCCACCGCCCCGACGCACAAGGGGCAACTCGTTTGCGGCACGCTCGCCGGCAAGCCGGTCGTCGTCATGCGCGGGCGGATGCACTTCTACGAAGGCTACTCGATGCAGCAGGTGACGTTCCCCGTGCGGGTGATGAAGGCGCTGGGCTGCGGCGTGCAGATCGTCACCAACGCCTGCGGCGGCATGAACCCGCAGTACGCCAAGGGCGACCTGATGCTGATCGAGGACCACATCAACCTGCTCGGCGATAACCCGCTGATCGGCCCCAACGACGACCGGCTCGGCGAACGCTTCCCGGACATGTGCCACACCTACGACCGGGAGTTGCTGGCGCTGGCGCGGCGCGTGGCGCTGGACGAACGCATCGCGGTGCAGCAGGGGGTGTTCGTGGCGGTGGCCGGGCCGAACCTGGAGACGCGGGCGGAGTACCGGTTCCTGCGGCTGATCGGGGCGGACGTGGTCGGCATGTCCACGGTGCCGGAGGCGATCGTCGGCGTCCACGCGAAGCTGCGGACCCTCGGCATCTCGGTCGTCACCGACCTGTGCCTGCCGGACGCGCTCCAGCCGGTCAGCCTCCAAGAGATCATTCACACCGCATCAGAGGCCGACCCGAAGCTGCGGACCCTCCTCCGTCGGGTGGTGGCCGAACTGCCGACTGCGCGGTGAGTAAGGAGAAAACCGAAAAAAGGAAAAAGGGCTCTTGATATCGCTTGCGGTCGAGATAAGGATGTAGCCCGCAGACCAATTCCGAGGCCGTCTCTGTTCTCGCACCGGAGGCGCTCCTTGTTTCGGGTTATGTCGCCTTTGGTACCGATCGTTCGGTGCCCGAAACTGTCCGGCACCCTGCTGTTCTACCTGTTGGCGGTAGCTATCACGGACTATGCCCAGGTTCAATCGGCTCCTCCACCGCCTCCGCCGCCCCCTCCTCCGCCCGTGCCCGGAGTCACCGGCGACCTGCAATTCCAGAAGCCAGTTCCACCGTCGACGTCATACTACGTCAAAGCCTATGGCGACGTGTTTTCACCGGCGAACACGACGTGGGACATCTCCGTCCAAGTGGAGCGACTCGTGCCCGGCGGAAATCCGATCACCGTTATCAACGTACGTTACTCGGGCACTGGAGGCGCTCTTGCCCACTGGAGCACGCAGTTCGATCTCACCCGAACTCCTCCCCCAGGAGGAGACGAGTACAAGCTAACTATCACCGGCTACTATACCGATCAAAACATGCAGCGAACAAACTTCACGATGGTCACAAAGACCGCGACACTCACCCCGTAGCGCGTCGCCCCGTATAGGATAGGTCGCTCGCTCGACAGCTGAGCGCTCAGAGTCGGCCGTGCTGCCTGACTTACTGCCTCGGCTCTGAACTGAGCAAAGCCATAGCGGAGGCGTGCGATGAGGCGTCGCACTGGCATTACTCTCCTTGAAGTCCTAATTGTCATCGCCATCCTCGGGCTGCTGATCGGCTTGACCCTTGCGGCAATCCAGAAGTCGAGACAGGCCGCTTTGCGCGCATCGAGCGTGAATAACCTGAGGCAGATCATCCTCGCCACTCATCAACTGGCGGACAGCCGCTCGTCGAAAATCGACGGACTCACAAAGACCACCTTGCCCAAAAAGCCACTGTATCAAGAAAACTCTATCTTCTATGAGCTTCTTCCCTGGACTTATGGCAAGCGACAGTTCCCGCCGCCAGGCGCGACGCAAGATCAAATTCGGGAGTTTTCGAGCCCCACAGTGAAGGTGTACGTCAGCCCAGCCGACCCCTCTCGGGGCCAACCTCAGTTCGCCGAACTCTACGGCGCCGAAGAGTGCAGCTACGCGTGCAACATGTTGGTGTTCGACGGGTTCGTGAACTTCCCCTTCTCGATTCCCGACGGCACGAGCTCGACTATTGCCTACTCGGAGCGGTATCACTACTGCGGCCTTTACGCCAACGACTCAAGGTGGGGCCACATCTTCCCGGCTTCTTCCGCTGAGGGGAGAGGCGAAACGAGGCGGGCCACGTTCGCGGACCGCGGTTGGCACGACGTCCTCCCGGCCAAGGACCCGGCCACCGGGCAAACGGTTGCATCCGTGCGCGGTCGGACATTCCAAGTTCGACCCTCTGTTGCCGATGCCGACTCCCAGGTCCTCCAGACCCCATTCCCCGGCGGCCTCCCCGTCGCCCTGTTCGACGGCAGCGTCCGCACCCTCTCCCCGGGCATCGACGAGTCCGTCTTCTGGTCGCTCGTCACCCCGAACGGCGGTGAAGTGGTCGGAGATTTTTAAGCCCTATCCCGAGCACCCCTTCCAATCCACTCGGCCGGTGGCCGAACTCTGAGCCGGCGCCCGAGGCGGAGCGAAAAAGTTGGCGAACGTCCGAGTTTTCCCCGACCTGATTCACGGGCCGTAAGTAGTGTTGTGCGAGGTCTGGACCGCCGCGTCGGCCGCGCGACCGGCCCGCCCTCGCCAACGGACGCCCAACTCCCGTGGACCCTCGTCCGCCCGCGCCGTCCCTCCAGTCGTGGTCCCGCGCCGGGACTGCCCGCTACCTCGTCGGGGTGGCCCTGCTCGCGGCCGCCTACGGCGTTGCCGGCAAGGTCGGGGTCGTATTCCCTCACGTCGCCGGTGCCGCCAGCCTTCTCTGGCCGCCGACCGGCATTGCCGTCGCGGTCCTGTTCCGGTTCGGCCTGCGGTACTGGCCCGGCGTGGTGCTGGGGGCGCTGGCGGTCGAAGGCCCGCTGGTGGACTGGTGGGCGGCCGCCGGGATCACGGCCGGCAACACCCTCGCCACGGTGGCGACCGTGCTGATGCTCCGCCGGCTGCGGTTCGACCCGGCGCTCACGTCGCAGCGCGACCCGCTCCTGTTCGCCGCCGCCGCTCTCGGCGGGATGGCGCTGTCGGCCACCAACGGGACCGTCTGGCTGGTCCTCGACGGCAAGGTCCTGTTCCCCGAATTTTCCGGCGTCTGGCTGGTCTGGTGGGTCGGGGACGCGGTCGGGGTGCTGGTGTTCGCCCCGCCACTGCTGACGTTCACCCCGGAGACCCGGCGCGCGCTGGGCCACAAGTGGGAGGCGGTCGGGCTGACCTTGTCGCTGGTCGCCGGGCTGGGCGTGGCGGTCCTGTGCCTGGGGCCGTTGCTGGGCGACCTGCCGCGGCGGTATCCGCTGGCTCTCGCCCCGGCCGGGTTCATGGTGTGGGTGGCGGTCCGGTACGGGGCGTGGGCGGCGTCGGTGTACGCGGTGGCGCTGGCGGCGGTGGCCCTGTGGGCGACCTCGACCGGCGGCGGGCCGTTCGTCCGGCCGGACGCCGCTGGCGGGCTGGTCACGCTCTGGGCCTACGTCGGCTGGCTGGCCGGGACGGCGCTGGTGATCGCCGGGGTGGCGGCCGGGCGGGACCGGGCCGAGGCCCGGCTCCGCGTCGGCGAGGCGACGTACCGGTCGCTGGTCGAGGACAACCCGGCGATGATCTGCCGGCTCTCCCCGGCCGGTGTGACCGAGTTCGCCAACCAGACCTACCTGCGCGCGGTGCGGCTGAGCGCCGCGGAGGTCGTCGGCCGGCTGTTCGCCGACGGCCACACCCCGGAGGACCGCGACCAGCTGCTCCGGGCCGTCCGGGACGCGGTCGCCGGGCTGCCGCCGGTGACGGTCGAGGTGTTTGCCCCGGGCGGGCGGATGCGGTGGCACAAGTGGACGCTGACGGCGGTCGGGGAGCAGAGCCGGCCGCCGACCGCGGTCCAGGCGGTCGGGCTGGACGTGACGGTGCTGCGCCAGGCCGAGCGGCAGCGGCGGGTCATCGAGGAGCACATGTTCCAGGCGCAGAAGCTGGAGAGCCTCGGAGTGCTGGCCGGCGGGATCGCCCACGACTTCAACAACATCCTGACCGGCATCCTCGGCCACGCCGAGCTGGCCGCGGAGGAGACGCCGCGGGGTTCGCCGCTGCACGACCACCTGGGCGGGATCACCGACGCCGCCCGCCGCGCCGCCGACCGGGTCCGGCAGCTGATGGCCTACGCCGGCAAGGGACCGCTGGCGGTCCGCCCGCTGGACCTCAACGCGGTGGTCCGCGACGCCGCCGACCTGGCCGGGGTGTCGGCCCCGAAGCGGTGCGAGCTGCGGTTCGAGCCGGGGCCGGGGCTGCCGGCGGTGCGGGCGGACGAGGCCCAGGTCCGGCAGCTAGTAACAAGCCTGATAATCAACGCGGGCGAGGCGGTCGGCGACGGGCCGGGGCTGATCCGGGTGCGGACCGAGGTGGTGTGCCTGTCGCACCCGGGCGAGGAGTCGTCCGACTCGCGGCCGGGGCTGGCGCCGGGCCGGTACGTGGCGCTGCGGGTATCGGACACCGGTTGCGGGATGACCGAGGCGGTCCGGGCGCGGGTGTTCGACCCATTCTTCAGCACCAAGTTCGTCGGCCGCGGGCTGGGGCTGGCGGCAGTCCAGGGGATCGTCAAGGCGCACCGGGGTGCCGTGGAGGTCGAGTCCCACCCGGGCCGGGGGACCGAGTTCACCGTGCTGCTCCCCGTAGCCACCGGCGACGACGACACCGCGACGTCTACGCCCGTGTCGGTCGAGGCCGGTCCTGCACTTGTACGGTGAATGGACGAGAGCACGTCAGGCGAACCCCGAGCGGTAGCGAGGGGGTTTCTCGTTCCCAAGCTCTGCTTGGGAACGCAGTTCGCGAAGCTCCGCTTCGCGAGTCGGTCCGAGGGGCAAACTTTGCGGTCTACCGCCGAGCGTCTCGATCGGCGAAGCCCGCCAAGCGGAGCTTGGCGAACTGCGTTCCCAAGCAGAGCTTGGGAACGAGAACGCCCACCCCCTCGCTGCCGCTCGGGGTTCGCCCTTCCGCACCTCCAGTCCGCGGCGTACACTGAACCGACCTGCCTGCCCGCACGTTCCCCGCCCGCCGCCGGAGACCCGTCCGATGCCCCGCTGCCTGTGCGTCCTCTGCGCCGTCGCCGCCGCCCTGCTCGCGTTCCTCCTCCTCGGCACCGCACCCGCCGTCGCGCAGCCGAACAAGCCGGTCAGCTTCATCGGCGACGTGGCCCCGATCCTCAAGGAGAACTGCTTCGCCTGCCACGACGCCCGCAAGAAGAGCGGCAAATTCGACATGACCACGTTCGCGTCGCTTATGGCCGGCAGCACCAACGGCCCGATGATCGCCCCGGGCAAGCCGGATGAGAGCGACTTCCACGCCCTGATCGTCAGCACCGAGAAGCGGCGGATGCCGCCCCGCGACAAGGGCGAGGCCGTCCCCGCCGCCAAGGCCAAGGTCATCGAGCGGTGGATCGCGGAAGGCGCGAAGCCCGACCCCGGCCTCGACCCGAAGGCCGACCTCGTCCGCGAGCTGCGCGTCCGCTGGAAGCCGCCCGCGCCGCCGACCGCGTACCGGTTCCCGGCCGTCGTCAACGCCCTCGCCTTCACCCCGGACGGCAAGCGACTCGTCGTCGGCGGGCACCACGAGCTGACCGTCTGGTCCGTGGCCGACGGCAAGCTCGTCAAGCGCATCCGCACCCGGGCCGAGCGGGCCTACGCGATGGCGTTCCTCCCCGACGGAGAACTGGTCGTCGCCGGCGGCCGGCCGGGTCAGGAGGGCGACGTCCGCGTCTACGACATCACCGCCGAGGGGAAGACCGTGGACAGCGTCGAATACCTCGACGGCGTCTCCGACCCGAAAGTGATGCGCAAGCAACTCCTCGACGCCGACGACTCGGTGTTGTGCCTGGCGGTCTCGCCGGACGGCGAGACGCTGGCCGCCGGCGGGTGCGACCGGACGGTGCGGGTGTGGGACCTCTCTGCTGGAGTGATGAAGGCGAAGCTGGAGCAGACGATCGAGAACCACGCCGACTGGGTGCTCGGGGTGGCGCTGTCCGCGGACGGCAAGTACCTCGCCACCGCCGGCCGGGACAAGACGGCCAAGGTCTGGGACCTCAAGGCGAAGGAGTCGGTGATGACCTTCCCCGGCCACCAGAGCATTGTCTACGCGGTGGCGCTGAGTAAGGACGGCTCGGCCGGGTTCTCGGTCGGGGCGGACAAGCAACTGCGGACCTGGAAGCCGTCCGGCGAGGGCAAGCAGGTCAAGGCGGTCGGCGGGCACGGCGACGAGGTGTTCAAGCTCGCCGCCTCGCCGACGGGAGCCGTGCTGGCGACCGCTTCCGGCGACAAGACAGTCAAGCTGTGGGACGAGAACAAGGTGTCGAACACCCGGACGCTTCAGGGCTTGACCGACTTCGTGTTCGCCGTCGCGTTCAGCCCGGACGGCCACCTCGTTGCCGGCGGGTCTTACGACGGCGAGGTCCGGGTCTGGAAGGTGTCCGACGGCAAGCTGGTCAAGGGGTACAACGCCTCGCCGGGGTACGATCCGAAAACGGCGGCTGTATCCCGATAGGTAGGGGGGGGGGCGAGTCTTCGAGGCCCGACACCTCTTTCTCCCCTCTCCTCGCTGGGGAGAGGGGCCGGGGGTGAGGGGTTCTTCCTCCACGAGCCGCAGACCCCTCACCCCTAACCCCTCTCCCCAGCGGGGAGAGGGGGACCAGAGTCGGGCCTCGTAGACTCGACCCACCCTACAGGACATGGCAAGATAAGTATTCCGAGCAGCCTTTTCCGATTCCGCCCCGCCTGAGAATCCGCCCCTCAACCGCAGTGCTGCGTTTCGCCCCGTCCGTGCTTTTTCGCCTCCGGCGCGGACTTTCCGTCGGGTGTCAGGAAAGGCAACAGCTCCGCCCGTCGGCTTCGCCGACAGTGCGCGAAACAATGGCATGCGCGCCGAATGAATTCTATCTAAGGGATGACATACTCTCGTTCGCCCAACAGCTGTCACCCCGGCGGCCAGCCATGCCTGCCCCTACTACCGCCGACGAGTTGGTCACCCTGGTCCGCAAGAGCAAGCTGCTCAACCCGGCCGAGTTGGACGAGTACCTGAGTACCCGGCAGGTGCCGCTGGACGACCCGGCGGCGCTCTGTGCCCGCATGCGCGCCGACGGACTGCTCGGGGCGTTCCACGTCGAGCAACTGCTGCGCGGCAAGTACCGCGGGTTCTTCCTGGGCAAGCACAAGCTGCTCGACCGGATCGGCCTGGGCGGGATGGGCCAGGTGTTCCTGGCCGAGCACGTCAACATGCGGCGGCGCGTGGCGATCAAGGTGCTGCCGCCGGACCGCGCCCAGAACGAGTTCTCCCGGGAGCGGTTTCTCCGCGAGGCGCGGGCGGCCGGCCAGCTCGACCACCCGAACCTGGTCCGGGCGTTCGACGTGGACTCCGAGGGGGACGTGTACTTCCTGGTCATGGAGTTCGTGGACGGGGTCAGCTTCCACGACCTGGTGACCCGGCACGGGCCGCTCGATGGGCCGCGGGCGGCGTACTACCTGTGGCAGGCGGCGCACGGCTTGGCGTACATGTGTGAGCGCGGGCTGGTCCACCGGGACGTGAAGCCGGCCAACCTACTGGTGGACCGGGCGGGGGTGGTCAAGCTCCTCGACCTGGGGCTGGTCCGCTCGCAGGCGGAGTCCGACGACCTGACCCGCAACGAGGGGGTGAAGATCCTCGGCACCGCCGACTACCTGGCCCCGGAGCAGGCGCTGGAGTGCTCGGCGGTGGACGTCCGGGCGGACATCTACAGCCTCGGGGCGACCGGGTACTTTCTCTTGACCGGCAAGCCGCCGTTCGACGGGTCGAAGGTGGCCCAGAAGCTGATCGCCCACCAGGTCCAGCGGGTGCCGGCGGTCCGCCAGCTGCGGCCGGACGTGCCGGCGGCGCTGGCGGCGGTGATCGAGCGGATGCTGGCCAAGAAGGCGGCCGAGCGCTACCAGACCCCCGGCGAGGTGATCGCCGCCCTGGACGCCTGGGCGATCGACCCGCCGCCGCCGCCAACCGACCACGAGATCCCGGCCGTGTTCGGGTGCGGGTCGGCCGCCGCGACCTCGGTCAACATCTCCAGCGCCATGACCCGCACGCCCCGGCCGGGGTCCGGCCCGGGGAGTGGCGGGATGGGCGTCCGCTACTCCCACGAGGGTCCGCTCAAGCTCGGCCATCGGTCCGGGCCGCGCCCGCCGATCGGCGACGAGCCGCCCCGCCCCCGCAGCGCCCCGATCCTGCCGCCGATCCTGCCGGCCGCCGCGACGCACGCCAACGTCGGGCGATCGGCGTCACAGATGTCCTGGGTCGTCATGCCGAATCAGACGGAGCCGCAGGCCGCCCGGCCGGGCCGGCCCGCGCAGCGCGCCTGGATCGCGGTGGCGGTCTCCCTGGCCCTGGCACTGATCGCCTGTGTCGTGGCGCTGCTCACCGGCGCGGCTAGCCACTGACTGTAGCCGACCGCCCCTCGGTGGTATCATGGGCCGAACCCCACCACGCTGAGGGAGGTCATGGCCGAACCGTCTGTCCGGTCCCCGGACTACCGCCCCCGCCTGCGGCCCGGCCTCGCCGCCGCCCCGAACGGCACCCCCGACACCGTCGCCCTGTTCGACCCCAATCGGATCACCCGGGCCGCGGTCACGCTGCCCCGTCGGTGCCTCGACTGGGTGGCCCTGTTCACCGGGTCGCGGACACTACGTGAGGTCCAGGTCACGGCCGCGGTCCGTGGCGGGTCCGCCGTCCCGCTGGGCGAACTCGCCGAGTTGGTGTCCGCGCTCGACGAGGCGATGCTCCTCGACGGGCCGACGTTCCGAGCGTATCTGTTCGGCCCCGTCCGCCGGCCGGCGTGCGTCGGCTGCTACCCCGACGACCCGGCCGCGATCCGCGCCACGCTCGGGAAGCTGTTCACCGGCCCCGGCGGGCCGGGCCTGCCGGACTTCGGCGCCGGACCGTCGCCGCACGGCCGGCTGCGGGCCGCGCTCTTGCCGCACATGGACTACGTGCGCGGCGGCGTCACCTACGGCTGGGGGTTCAAGGAACTGGCCGAGCGGACCGACGCGCGACTCTTCGTGATCGTCGCCACGTCGCACTACTCGCCGCACCGGTTCACCCTGACGCGGATGAACTTCGAGACGCCGCTGGGTACGGTCGAGACGGACCAAGCTTACATCGACCGGCTGGAGAAGCATTTCGGCGACGGGCTGTTCGACGACCCGGTAGCGCACCTGCCGGAGCACTCGGTCGAGCTGGAGGTGCTGCCTTTGCAGTACCTGTTCGAGGGCCGCCGTGAAGTCCGCATCGTGGCGCTCCTGGTCGGCTCGTTCCAGGACCGGGTGCTGTTCCAGTCCGACCCCGCCGAGGCCGACGACATCGGCCGGATGGTAACGGCCCTGCGGCGCGCCGAGGCGGAGGCGGGCGAACCGGTGTGTTACCTGATTAGCGGCGACCTGGCGCACATCGGCCCGAAGTTCGGCGACCCGCTGCCGGTGAGTGCGTCGCAACTGGAGACGAGCCGGGCGGGGGACGAACTGATCCTGAATCAACTCACCGCCGCCGACCCGGACGGGTACTTCCGGGTGATAGCCGAGGAGGAGGACGCGCGACGCATCTGCGGCTTCCCGCCGACGTGGCTGACCCTAGCCGCCGCCCGGCCGCGGACCGGGCGGGTGCTGCACTACAACCGCTCCGTCCACCCGACTG
>DASSAT010000624.1:0-11962 GCA_035699305.1 Fimbriiglobus sp.
ACAAGACGGGTGGTTTCAACAGAGCAAGGACCCAACATTACCGACCCACCCGGAAACCAACTGCGTAACTCCTACCGGTATTATTTGCGCAGCGGTCAGTAGATGCTGACCAGGTAGCCGACCATCAACACCCCGATCGCCGCCAGGACGACCGCCGCCGCCAGCCCCAGCGACCAGGCCGGCGGGCAGTACGACTCGCCGCGGTCGATCCGCCGCAGCACCGCGCGGTACTCCAGGGCGGACAGGACGTTCACCGCCACCCCGAGCATCACCAGCGCCACCCCGAACCAGACCGACCACCGCACGTCCGGCGGGTGGACCGTGCCCGCCACCACCGGCAACTGCCGCAGGAACACCCCGAACTTGGCGACCACGAACCCGAACCCCATCATCGCCAGTCCGGTCCGCACCCAGGCGAGCAGGGTCCGCTCGGCGGCGAACCGGACGCGGGGGTCCTCCGGCGGCGGGGCGGTGGACATGGGCGGCTCCGGGACGAGGGGGCGAAGCATCCGGTAAGTCCCTCACACGAACTGCTCGCTGTCCCGCTCGGTCCGGCCGCGCGGCCAGAGGCGGAAGACGTGGGCGGTCGCCCCGGGGTGCAGCGACACGAAGTTCACCTCCCCGTGCCACAGGAAGAACACCCCGGTCAGCAGGTCCTCCACCTCGTAGGACGAGTGCGGCCGCAGGCCGACCTCCTCCGGCGGCAGCCGCACCCACCCGGACTGCATGTGGTGCGGGTCCAGGTTCACCGCCACCAGTACCACGTTCGCCAGGTCCGCCGTCGTCTTGCCGTAGAACAAGAGCCGGTCGTTGTCAGTGGGGTAGAACCGCAGCCGGTGGTCGGACTGGAGCGCCGGGTTCCGCCGGCGAATCTGGTTCATCCGCGCGATCAGGTTGCGGAGCGGGTTCGGGGCGTCCCAGTCCCAATGGCGAAGCTGGTACTTCTCGCTATCGAGGTACTCCTCGCTCCCCGGCCGCACCGGGACGCCAACGCAGTTCTCGAACGGCGGGCCGTAGATGCCGTAGCTCGCCCCGAGCGTCGCGGCGAGGACCAGCCGGACGCGGAACGCCGCCGGGCCGCCGTGTTGCAGGTACTCGTTGAGGATGTCCGGCGTGTTGGCGAACAGGTTCGGCCGCAGGTACTCCCGCACGTCGGTTTGCGTCAACTCGGTGAAGTACTCGGTCAGCTCGTGCTTCGTGTTCCGCCAGGTGAAGTAGGTGTACGACTGGGTGAACCCGAGCGCGGCCAGGCGCCGCATCACCTTCGGCCTGGTGAACGCCTCGGACAGGAAGATGGCGTCGGGGTACTTCTCCTGGACACCGGCGATCAGCCACTCCCAGAACCGGAACGGCTTGGTGTGCGGGTTGTCCACCCGGAAGACGCGTACTCCCCGGTCGGCCCAGAACAGGAAGACGCTGCGCAACTCCGCCCACAGGTTCCGCCAGTCGTCGCAGTCGAAGTCGAGCGGGTAGATGTCCTGATACTTCTTGGGCGGGTTCTCGGCGTACTTGATGGTCCCGTCTGGTCGATGGCGGAACCAGCGCGGGTGTTCCTCGACGTAGGGGTGGTCCGGCGAGCACTGGAAGGCGATGTCCAGGGCGATCTCGATGCCGTACTCCCGCGCGGTCTTCACCAGATGGTCGAAGTCGGCGAGGGTGCCGAGCCGGGGGTCTACCGCCTTGTGGCCGCCCTCGGGGCCGCCGATGGCCCACGGGCTGCCGGGGTCGTCGGGACCGGCAGTCAGACTGTTGTTCGCCCCCTTGCGGAACGCCCGGCCGATCGGGTGGATCGGCGGCAGATAGAGCACGTCGAACCCCATGTCCGCGACGTAGGGCAACCGCTTCTCCACGTCGCGGAACGTGCCGTGCCGGCCCGGCTCGTCGGCACACGACCGCGGGAACAGCTCGTACCAGGCGCCGAACCGGGCCAACTCGCAGTCCACCCAGACCCGGAGGGCCGGCTCGTACGTCGCGCCGCCGGAACGGTCGGCGTGGCGGGCCATCACGTCGGCCAGCTTCGGGTCGAGGGCAGCCCGGACGCGGTCACTCGGCTCGCCGCGAGTGAGCGTGTCGGCATACGTGCGAAGTTTATCAGCCTCGGCCCTGGCGAGCCGACCGGCTGTCTGCCGGACCAGTTCGGCGCCTTCGAGCAGGTCGCCGGTCACATCCTGGCCGGCCTCGACCTTCTTGCCCAGGTCGCGCCGCCAGCTGGCGAACCGGTCGATCCACGCTTGCACCGTGTACTCGTGCCAGCCGGGCGAAGCGACAGGGAAGCTTGCCGCCCAGCGGTCGTTGTAGCCCGGGGTCATGGCGACCTCGGCCCACTCGCCCCCGGCAGGACGGTGGCGGACGACGACGGCCAGCTCCTCGTGCCCGTCGGCGTACACGTCGGCCGAGACGGCGACCGCCTCGCCGACGGTCCGCTTGATCGGGAAGCGGCCGGCGCCGACCTCCGGTTCGACCGCCTCAATGACGACGCGGGACGTGGGCTGGACGGGGGGTGGAGTCATTTGGTCCCTGGTCGATAGTCCGTGGTCCATGTTAGACAGGACTATGGACAACGGGCCAAGGACCAAGGACTAACCGCCCGCCGCCTCCAGCAGATCGACCACCCCGGTCAGCGCGACCGGCAGCCAGTCCGGGCGGTTGGCCAGCTCGTAGCCCAGATCGATCACCCCCTTCTCCATGACGCACAGCTCCAGCAGGTCGCGGCAGGCGGCCGGGCTGGCCGGCAGCAGGCCCGACCCGTCCATGCCGGCGAAGTACGCCTGGACGAACCGGGCGGCCGTCCACGACGACCAGAACCGCGCCCAGCGCAAGAGCTTCTCCCGGTCCTCCTCGCGGACCTGCCCGGGGAAAAGCCCGCGGCCGGACTCCAGCCCGTACACCGGGCCTAGCGCCGCGTACTGGAACGACCGGATCATGTCGGCCACGTCCCGCAGCGGCGACCGCTTGATCCGCCGCTCGGACAGCGGCCGGGTTGGGTCCCCCTCCAGGTCGATGACCACGAAGTCCGTCCCGGTGTAGAGCAGTTCCCCCAGGTGGTAATTGCCGTGGACGCGGATACGGCAGCCGGTCATCTCCGACCCGAGGACCCCGCGGTAGCGGCGCAGCAGCGTCTGCTCGGCGGCCAGCAGCCGCTCGGCCAGCGCCCGGGTCGGGTCGGGCAGATGCCGCAGCTGCCGGGTCAGCTCGCGGACCACCAGCCCGGTGTGGGTCCGCATCCCCTGGTAGATCGACCGCTGGTAGAGCTTGCCGAACGGCTCCGGGGCGGTCGCCGGGTGCAGCACCTCGGACGCCAGCGCCCGGTGCATCTCGGCGGTGGACTGGCCGAGCCGCTCGGCCGTCTGCAGGAAGCCGTTGACCAGGTCGCGGGCGTTGGCCGGCGGGGCGGCGTCGGACCCCGGAGTCCAGGACTCGGCCGGGGCCGGTGGCGGCGGCTCCACCTTACTGGTCAGCGCCGCGTCGTAGAACCGGCTGAGCACCCCGAGGGTGTGCTGCCAGGCGCCCCCCTCGTTGGCGACGTACTGCGCCAGCACCGACACCGTGATCGGCGGCGTCTCGGGCAGATGCAACTCGACCGCCCCGACGATCGGAGCGGCCCGGTTGTAGGTGGTGTGGTCGGTCAGGAACCGGCCCAGCTCCAGGTCCGGGTTGACTCCCGGCTCCAGCCGCTCGAACGACTTCAAGATCAGCCGGTTGCCGTAGTTGATCGAGACGTTGTGCTGCTCGCCGCGCTGGGTGGTGATCGGCTGGGGGATCTCGTCCGGCCCGCGGGCGGCGGCGAACTGCGGGTACGCGGTGGCGGTCAGCTCGCCGGCCTCCAGCGGCAGCCGGGCGCCCTGGGCGACGGCCCGGAGGACGGCGGCGCAGAACGTCGGGTCGGTGCGGGCGTCGTAGAGCACCCCGACCCGCTCGCCGAACTTGTTGACGGTGGCGACCACCGCGCTGGCCGGCACCCACCCGGCCGCCTCCCCGGCGGCGAACGCCAGCGGCAGCGCCCGCAGCTGCGTCTCCCCGTCCTGGAAGTCGGCGTCCAACAGCACCAGCGCCGCGGCGAACTCGCCCGGCAGCCGGACCGCCTGGCGGATGCGGACCTCCCGGACCGGCCGCGGCCGACCGACCTGCGCCCCGACCTCGGTCAGGTACTTCCCCAGGGCCGGCTCCAGCCAGTCGAACCGGGCCGGGTCGATCAGCTCGTCCCACCCGGTCCGCACCACCACCCGCGGGGCCGGCGTCTCACGGCGCACGTCCACCACCGGGACCGCCCCGGACCGGACCGGGGCCGCCCCCATCGCGAACCAGTAGAACCCGTGCGGGCCGATCGTCAGCAGGTACGGCAGCTCCCCGATCGGCGGGAACGGCGTCCGCCCGAACACCTCGTAGGGCACCTGCCCCTTGAACTCGCCCAGGTTCAACTCGACGTACTGCACGAACCGCGACAGGTTCGCCACGACGAGGATGACCTCCTCCCCCTCACCCTGCCCTCTCCCCCCGGAGGAGAGGGGATTGGGGGAGTACCGCCGGATGAACGCCAGGATCTTCGGGTTGTCCGGCCGCAGGAACTCGATCGTCCCCCGGCCGAACGCCTTGAACTGCTTGCGCAGCGCGATCAGCCGCTTCGTCCACCACAGCAGCGACGAGGCATTGCCCTGCTGGGCTTCGACGTTGACCGACTCATAGTGGTACTCCGGGTCGATGATGACCGGCAGGTACAGCTTCTGCGGGTTGGCCCGGCTGAACCCGGCGTTGCGGTCGGAACTCCACTGCATCGGGGTGCGGACGCCGTTGCGGTCGCCCAGGTAGATGTTGTCCCCCATGCCGATCTCGTCGCCGTAGTAGATCACCGGCGTCCCGGGCATGGAGAACAACAGCGCGTTCATCAGCTCGATCCGCCGGCGGTCGTTCTTCAGGAGCGGCGCCAGCCGGCGGCGGATGCCCAGGTTGATCCGGGCCTGCGGGTCGGTGGCGTAGGCGCGGTACATGTAGTCGCGCTCCTCGTCGGTGACCATCTCCAGAGTCAGCTCGTCGTGGTTGCGCAGGAACATGCACCACTGGCAGTTGTCCGGGATCGGCGGCGTCTGCTCCAGGATGTCGATGATCGGGAAGCGGTCCTCCTGGTGCAGGGCCATGTACAGCCGCGGCATGACCGGGAAGTGGAACGCCATGTTGCACTCGTCCCCGTCGCCAAAGTAGGCGATGGCGTCCTCCGGCCACTGGTTGGCCTCGGCCAGGAACATCCGCCCGGGGAACTTGGCGTCCATGTGCTTGCGGAACCGCTTGAGCACCTCGTGCGTCTCCGGCAGGTTCTCGCAGTTGGTCCCCTCGCGCTCGTGCAGGTACGGGATGGCGTCCAGCCGCATCCCGTCCACCCCCATCTCCATCCACATGTCGAGGATCGGCGTCAGGGCGTCGAAGACGGCCGGGTTGTCGAAGTTCAGGTCCGGCTGGTGCGAGTAGAACCGGTGCCAGTAGTGCTGGCCGGCCACCGGGTCGTAGGTCCAGTTGGACCGCTCGAAGTCCTTGAAGATGATGCGGGCGTCCCGGTATCGGTCGGTGGTGTCGCTCCAGACATAGAAGTCGCGCGCGGCGCTGCCGCGGGGGGCGCGGCGGGCGCGCTGGAACCACGGGTGCTGGTCGGAGGTGTGGTTGATGACCAGCTCGGTGACGACGCGCAGCCCGCGGTCGTGGGCGGCGTCGAGGAACTCGCGGAAGTCGCGCAGGTTGCCGTAGCTGGGGTGAACGGCGGTGTAGTCGGCGATGTCGTACCCGTCGTCCTTGAGCGGGGACGGGTAGAACGGCTGAATCCAGAGGGCCGTCACCCCCAGGTCGGCGAGGTAGTCGAGGCGGTGCTTGAGGCCGCGGAAGTCTCCGACCCCGTCGCCGAGGCTGTCCTGGAAGGCCCGGACGTGGAGCTGATAGATGATCGCGTCCTTGTACCAGAGCGGGTCGATGTCCGACATCGGAAGGTGTGCCCTTCCCTAGGTGCGGCAGCGCTAGGGGTCCCACGCTGAGTTATAGTCGGCCGACCGCCGGCGGGGGGAGACCGAGTTGCCGACATTCGCCCGTTCGTCGGGTAGAGCGGGTCTTCGAGGCCCGTAGGATGCTCTGTTGAAACCCCCGTCGTCGGGTGGCCCTCTTCAGCCCGAAGGGCTGGGAGTTCTCAGCCCAGGGCAACGCCCTGGGGACGCGGCCCCACCGACGCATAGCCCTGAAAGGGCGAGACAGCATCGCCGTGTGTCGCCCTTTCAGGGCTGCGGTGTGGTTGGCCTCCTCCCCAGGGCTCCCAGCCCTTCGGGCTGAAGACAGGGCCGTCACATCACGAACATTTCAACAGAGCACCCCGCGGAAAGAGGGGATCAACCCCTCCCCCCGACCCCCTCCCCGAAGCGGGGAGGGGGAGCCAGCGGTCTGTCTATTCTCCCCTCCCTGCTTCGAGGAGGGGCCGGGGGAGGGGTGAAGGGGATCAATGTGAGACCTTGACCAGCTCCACCTCGGCCGCGGTCGCCTGGCCGTTGACCGACGGCTGGGGCAGCTCCGGCCGCGCCCGGCGGAACCGCAGCTTGTCCAGGTACAGGTAGTACACCGGCGTGAAGTACAGCGTCGTCACCTGCGATACCAACAGACCGCCGACCACCGCCAGCCCCAGCGGCCGCCGTGACTCCGACCCCGCCCCCAGCCCCAGCGCGATCGGCAGCGCCCCCATCAGCGCCGCCATCGTCGTCATCATGATCGGCCGGAACCGCACCAGCGCCGCCTCGTGGATCGCCTCCCGCGGCGACCGGCCCCGCGCTCGCTCCGCGTCCAGCGCGAAGTCGATCATCATGATCGCGTTCTTCTTCACGATCCCGATCAGCATGATGAGGCCGACCATCGAGTACAGGTT
Source organism: Fimbriiglobus sp. (assembly GCA_035699305.1). Classification (GTDB taxonomy): domain Bacteria; phylum Planctomycetota; class Planctomycetia; order Gemmatales; family Gemmataceae; genus DASSAT01. The sequence continues at coordinate 6,887 of DASSAT010000624.1, forward strand.
CAGCTCGCCGTTGAACAACTGCAACGTCAAGAGCGCCCCCACCCCCGCCGACGGCAGCCCGGACAGGATCGTGATCGGGTGGATGTAGCTCTCGTAGAGCATCCCCATCACCAGGTAGATGACCACCACCGCCGCGATCATCAGCAGCCCCAGCCCCGCGGCCGACCGCTGGAACTCCTGGGCCGTCCCCTGGAACCCGGTGGTCAGCGTCGCCGGCAGTTCCTCGCGGGCGATCGCCTCTACCTTGGCCAGCGCGTCCCCGAGGGACACCCCCGGTTGCAGGTCGAACGACAGCGTAACCGACGGCAGCTGGCCCGAGTGGTTGATCGACAGCGGGCCGACGCTGCGGTCGGTCGTCACCAGCGAGTCGATCGGCACCAGCACCCCGGTGGCGGACCGGATGTAGAGCCGGGACAAGAGCGCCGGGTCGCGCTGGAACGCCGGCTCCAGTTCCAGGATCACCCGGTACTCGTCGTTCGGGGCGTGGATGGTCGTCACCTGCCGCGACCCGTAGGCGTTGGCCAGCGCGTCCTCGATCTGCCGGGCGCTGACGCCCATCGTCGTCGCCTTGTCGCGGTCGATGCGGACGTCCAGCTGCGGACTGCGGATCAGCAGGTCGGTGTTGACGTCGCGGACTTCGGGCAGCTCGCGCAGCCGCGACTCCAGCCGCGGCACCGCGGCGTAAAGTTCCTCGGGGTCGGGGCCTTGCACGGTCAGCTGGTACAGCCCCTTGGAGGACCGGCCGCCGATGCGGATCGGCGGTGGGTTCTGGAAGAACACGCGCACCCCGGGGACGACCGCCGTCTTGCGCCGCAACTCGGTGACGACCTCGTCGGAAGAGAGCGGCCGCTGGTCCCGCGACTTGAGCCGGATGTACAGCCGGCCGGTGTTGCTGGTGATGCTCGGCCCGCCGGGGCCGACCGAGCTGGAGAGCTTGTCCACGTTCTCGTCGGCCCGGACGATCTCGGCGACCCGGGACTGGGCCGCCACCATCCCCTGGAACGACACGTCCTCCGGCCCCTCGACGGTGCCGTAGATCATGCCGGTGTCCTCGCTCGGCAGGAACCCCTTGGGCAGCACCCACAGGTAGTAGGCCATCTCGCCGACCAGCGCGAACGAGAAGAGCAGCATCACCAGCCGCAGCCGCAGCGCCAGCCGCAGCGTCCGGTCGTAGACGGCGAGCATCAGGTTGAACGCGCTCTCGGTCAGCCGGTAGAACGGTCCCGGCCGGCGGCCCCCGGCCCGGCCGTGCCCGCCCCGCAGGAACAGGGCGCAGAGCATCGGCGTCAGCGTCACCGACACCAGCCCGGACATGACGATGGCGACCGAGATGGTGACGGCGAACTCCCGCAGCAGCCGGCCGACCATCCCCTCCAGGAACAGCACCGGGATGAACACCGCCACCAGCGACACGGTCATCGACACGATGGTGAACCCGACCTCGGCCGACCCGTCCAGGGCGGCCCGCAGCGGCGGCTTGCCCATGTCCAGGTGGCGGACGATGTTCTCCAGCATGACGATGGCGTCGTCCACCACGAACCCGACAGCCAGCGTCAGCGCCAGGAGCGACAGGTTGTTGAGCGAGTAGTCGAGCAGGTGCATGACCCCGAACGTGGCGACCACCGACACCGGCAGGGCCAGGCTCGGGATGATCGTCGCCCGGACGTTGCGCAGGAACAGGAAGATCGCCAGCACCACCAGCCCCAGGGCGACCAGCAGGGTGAGCTGAACGTCGTGGATCGACTCCCGGATCGGGATTGACCGGTCGGATTGCATGGACAGCGTCACCGACGGCGGCAGCTGGGCCTGGATGGTCGGGAGCATGGCGCTGACGGCGGTCGCCACCGCGACGGTGTTCGCCCCCGGCTGGCGGTACACCGCCATCACCACCCCCCGGGTCAATTCGCCCGGGGCGCCGTCCGGGCCGCGCTCGTTGGCCCACCCGGCCAGCCGGTCGTTCTCGACGCCGTCGATCACGGTGGCGACCTGGGCCAGCCGGACCGGACTGCCGCCGCGGTAGGCGACGATCAGCGGCCGGTACGCCCGGGCGTCCGTCAGCTGGCCGGTGGACTGGATGGTGAACGCTTGCCGCCGGCCCTGGAAGGTGCCGGTCGGCAGGTTGACGTTCCCCTCGCGCAGGGCGGCCGCCACCTCGTCGATGCCGATGCCGCGGGCGGCCAAGAGGTCCGGGTCGGCCTGGACCCGGACGGCCCGCTTCTGCTGGCCGAAGACCGACACCTGCGCCACCCCGGGGATGAGCGAGAGCCGCTGGGCCAGGAACGTCTCGGCGTACTCGTTGACGTCGTAGATCGGCAGCGTCTCCGACCACATGGCCAGGATCATGATCGGGTAGTCGGCCGGGTTGACCTTGCGGAACGACGGCGGGGTGGGCATGTCGGCCGGCAGTGATCGGGCGGCCTTGGAGATCGCCGACTGCACGTCCAGGGCGGCGGCGTCGATGTTGCGATCGAGGTTGAACTGCAACGTGATCGAGGTGGTGCCCAGGGCGCTGGTCGAGGAGAGGCTGTCCAGCCCCGGGATGGTGGTGAACTGCTTCTCCAGCGGGGTGGCGATGGAGGAGGCCATCGTCTCCGGGCTGGCCCCCGGCAGGGTGGCCGACACCTGGATGGTCGGGAAGTCCACGTTCGGCAGGTCGTTGACCGGCAGCGCGTTGTACCCGAGCGCGCCGGCCAGCACCACGGCCACGGTCATCAGCGTGGTCATGATCGGCCGGCGGATGAACGGCGAGCAGATGTTCACTTCGTCGGTCCCTCGCTCTTGACCTCGACCATTGCGACGAATGCTCGTCCGAGCCGCGACCGTCAGGGAGCGGTCCGCCCCCCCGCTCCCTGACGGTCGCGGCTCGGATCAGTCGGCTGGTTCTTGACCTCGACCTTCGCCCCGGGGGCCAGCCGCAGGTGGCCCACCAGGACGACCGTCTCGCCGCCGGCCAGCCCCGAGGCGATGACCGCCTCCCCGTCCAGTTCGAAGGCGACCGTCACTGGCCGCAGCTCGGCGGTGTTCTCCTTGATGACGTAGACGTACAGCCCCTTCGGGCCGGACTGCACCACCGCGGTCGGTACGACGACGGAGTCGGGCCGCTGACCGACGGTCAGCACCACGTCCACGAACTCGCCCGGCCAGAGCGCCTGGTTCTCGTTCGGGAACTCGGCCTTGAGCTGGATGGTGCCGGTGGTCGGGTCCACGGCGTTGTCGATGAACGCCAGCCGGCCGGTGACCGGCGAGCCGCCGGCGCGCAGGTCGGCCTCGACCTTGAGTGGCCCCCGCTCGCGCTGGGCCGCGGTGACGGCCGCGAGTCGCTGCTCCGGCAGGGCGAACGCCACCGTGATCGGGCGGATCTGGTTGATGACGACCAGCGGGTTGAGGTCGGCGGCGCTGACGATGTTGCCGGCCGTCACCAGCAGCGACCCGGTGCGGCCGTCCAGCGGCGACTAAATCGTGGTGAACCCGGCCTGGATGTGGGCGGAGTTCAGGGCGGCGGCGTCGGCTTCGACGGCAGCCTTGCCGGCGGCGACGGTGGTCCGGGCGGCGTCGAGTTCGGCGGCCGCCACCGATCCGGTCCGCTCGATCCGCTTGAGGTCCAGTTCCGCCCCGAACAGGGACGCCTTGTCCTTGGCCAGGGTCGCCTCGGCCTGCTTGACCGTCGCGTCGTAGGGCCGCGGGTCGATGGTGAAGAGCTTCTGCCCCTTCGTGACGTACTCCCCCTCGGTGAAGTGGACGGCGGTGAGTTCCCCGTTGACCCGCGGCCGGACGTGGACCGTCGAGATCACCTTGACCGACCCGATCGCCCGCTCCTGCACGGGGACGGTCTTCGTCACCGCGGTCGTCACGACCACCGGCGCTGGCGGGGGCGGCGGCGCCGCGGCCGGGGGTCTCGCGCACCCGAGCACGACGGCGACGAAGGCGAGGACGACGGCGGCCCGAGTGGCCGGAGGGGGAGAGAGCATCGGGTCAGGCTCCGAAACGACAGCGGCCAGCGGCCGCCCCGGCGGGGTGCGTATCAGAGTATCAAAGCGGACCGCCTGGCGATAGCCTCGACGCGACATCGAATGGCGTCCGATCACGGCTTTCATCCGGTTCTCATTCCCCTGGGACCGCGGCCGTCCCGGCCGCTCTTGCTCCACAGGTCAGGGGGTTGGGGGTCGCTCCAAGCCCCCGGCTCGGAGAGCAAGAGCGGCCGGGACGGCCGCGGTCCCGGGAATGAGCGACTTGACCCGGCCGGCGATTCCATGAACAATAATCCCCAGACCCCGCCCTCCTGCCGCCTCGTCTCTTTCGGAGGTGCCCGATGACCTGCTTGCTGCTGCCCGCCCTGTTCGCTCCTGTCGCTGTCCCCGGCCCGGAAGTCCGCGGCCACTACGTCGAGGCCCGCACCTGCGACGTGTACACCGGCTCCTGCTTCGCCAACGCCGATACCGGGTTGACCGGCAAGAATGCCGTCCTCGCCTGGAAGGTCGAGTCCGGCTGCTTCGGCGGCTCGCAGCTCGACGGCCTGGGCGTGGTGGCGGTGATCGCCGCCCGCAACACCCTCGGGCTGAAGCAGGTAGCCCCCGGCAAGGCGATCCTGATCGTGGACGAGCGCGCCACGAAGGCCCAGCGCGCCGCCCTGGTGAAACTCGTCCAGGCCCAGGCCGGCGATCTCGTCGCCGACGTGGTCGCCGTGCGCAGCGCCCCGATCGACCTGACCATCTGCCCGTGCGAGAACGACGGCTGCGCGGTGCTGACGGCCGGCAAGGTGACGGTCAAGACGCGGTGCCTGGACGTCGATCACGACAAGGCGTGCGGCAACGAGACGACGCTGTACCCGCCGCTGGCGCGGAACGTCCGGGCGAAGCCGGCGATGGCGGTCGAGCACTGCTTCAGCGGCCAGGGGCTTAACGAGACGTGGAACGACGCCCACCGCCGCGGCGCGTTCGTCGGCGACTTCTCCTGCTTCGCGTTCTCGAAGTAGCGACGGGCTGCGCGACATGTAGGGTGGGTCGAGTCTTCGAGGCCCACCGTCTGGCGCCAGACGGTGGGCCTCGAAGACTCGACCCACCCTACATGTCGCGCAGC
>DASSAT010000625.1:0-2238 GCA_035699305.1 Fimbriiglobus sp.
GTTCGCGGACAGGTCGGCCAGATCCTCGCCGTCGGGCGGCAACACCTCGAACCGCGCCCGCAATGGCACCGCCCAGCCGTCCGGCCCCGGCGGGCCGCGGAGTTGGTCCGCCCACTCCGGTATCTCCAACTCGACGGCGTACCGCCCCGGCGTCAGGTCGCGCAGCGTCCCCGTCAGCTCGCGCGGCCGGCCCTCAATCGGCGTCAGCGACGTTAGCCCGGCCGGCGAACCCTTCCCCTCCGGGCCGTCCGGCAGGCGGAACACCTTCGCCCCTTTGAGCGCCTGTGGGGAGAGCGGCCGCACCGCGTCCGTGGCCCGGACGACGAACTCCGCGTCCTGGCCCGCCGAGAACGCCGGCTCCCGGGTGCCGAAGCGGATGGTGCCGGCCGCGTTCACCGTCGGCAAGAGACGGTCCGACGCCGCCCACTGCGCCACCTGGCCCCAGAACCGGTGGTGCGTGCGATCGCCGTCCTTCAACCGCCAGCGCCACGTCGAATCGAGACCGACGTAAAGCACTCGGCCGAAGCCGTAGTTCTGCCGTGCGATGACTGCCGCCTGCCGCGGCGGCTTGCCGGGGACCGCGGCCAGCACCTCGGCCCCGTCCTTCGCGTCGCCGACGACCGCCCAGTAGTGCGACGGTAGCCGGCCCCACGCCTCGCGGCTGTCGCCGGCCGTGTCCGCCAGTTGCAGGAACCACGCTCGCTCCGCCTCGGGCGTCGGCGCCAGCCGGAACCCGTCTGGCTCGTCGAGTTCCTTCGGCTGCCGGATCGGGAGCAGTCTGCGGAGCGGGTCGTCCCGTCCGGCGTAGGCCAGCGGCATCGCCCGTTTGCCGGCGACCATCACCAGCGTCCCCCCGGTGTCGGCGACGTACCGCTCCAGCCGCTCGCGCTCGGCCGGTGGGAACTGCCCCGGCTCCACGTCGCCGAGGATGACGCAATCCACGCCAGCCAGCGCGTCGGGGTCGGCCGGCATTTCCCGCGCGGGGAGGCCCAGCGGGCGAACCTCCTCGTCGGTGGCGCGCGTCACCCGCGGCTGGCGGAAGACGACGCTGCGGACGGTCAGATTTTCGTCGCGGCCCAGCAGGGTGTGCAGGTAGTGGAACTCCCACCGGGCGTCGCCGTCGATCAGCAGCACCCGCGCCCGGTCCCGGACCACGTTCACCCGGGCGGTGCGGCTGTTATTGCTCGGGAAGCGGTCCTCGCGCCCCGTACCCTCGGCCGTCACCTTGAGCGTGTGCGGCCCGTCCGTGTCGAGCTTCGCCCGGAGTGACAGCCGGTAGACACTGTCTCGCCCGGAGTGTTGAACTGTCTGCGTCACCGGCGGCGACTCCATTGCCACCGTCACCGGTCCCCGCGGCCACCCGGAGACCCGTACCGCGACCTCGACTGGGACGACGCTTCCCGGAAATGCCGTCGTCACCTGCGGCCGGACGGAGACGATCGCCACGTCTGGCGGCGGCGTCTCCGGGGCGACCAGCACTGGGCAGACCGGCACCCGGCGCTGGCCCAGTTGGTCGGCCAGCGCCAGCGGGGACTCGCCCCAGTTGTGCCGGCCGTCGGTCAGCACCACGACTCCGAGGGGCGGCGGGGTTGTCTGCGAGGCGTGTGCGAGCGGCAGCTTCAGGTCGGTGGACTGCGGCTTCGCGCCGCCGACCGGGGCGAGCGCCTTCGCCAACCCCTCGGCGTCGGCCGGCAACGGGGACGGCGTCTGGTCGAACGCCATCACTTCGACGGCGTGTTTCGGTCGGAGGCCGTCGAGCAGGGTCGCGGACGCGCGAACGGCAACATCGAGCCGGGTCAGGTCGTCGTGTCGGCTGTGCGGGTCGGTGACGCGCATACTCCCCGACGAGTCGAGCGCGACGACCACCTGGCCGGGGACCGGTACGGTGACGGTTCGGACGACGACCGGATCGAACGCGAGCGGCAGCAGCACGGCCAGCAGAGCGAGAGTTCGGAGAGTGAGCAGGATGAGGGCGGTCCGTCGGGAGACGAACGGGAGTTCGCGGCGGTAGAGCCAGAGCACCAGTCCGACCGCGACGGGGATCGCCAGCCCGCCGAGAACGAACCCGACCGGCGGGGCCAGTTCGAGAGTTGCTTCGCTGAAGGGGATGGGAACGCCGGACATCGGAGCCTGTCGATTCCCCACTCTGGGTTGGTTGGTGCTCTACTGAAAGGGTCGATCGGTGCTTGTCTTCGTAGGGTCAGTAGTTCCGATTCGGAGTCTCTAGGGAACTTTCGC
>DASSAT010000626.1:0-19488 GCA_035699305.1 Fimbriiglobus sp.
CCAGACTGGCACGATCCTGATCTCCGAGAAACCACCCCGAAACCCATCTTGCGGCCGTGGCAAGCCGGACACCGAGCAGAGTGTGCGGACCGAGGGCGATGGCGGGTCGCTGTCTGTCCTGATCGCCCCGGCCGGCCTCGCTTGCAGGGTGCGGCGGGTTCCTGTTTGACCGCGGCCGGGAGGTCCGGGACAATACGCCGGGTTCGCCGGCAGGACGAACCGGGCGGCGGGCCACAGATGGCGTGGCGCTCGGGTCATGGTGTCGTCAGAGAGGGGGCTACAGTTATGGTTCCCGTCCGATCGGGTGGCCCGCGCTCCGGGCCGAGGTCCGCGGGTCGCTGGCTCCGCGGGATCGTTGCACAGGGTCTGTTGGCCGCCGCCCTGTTGGTCGCATTCGCGCCGGGTTCCGTCGCCCGGCCGCCGACCCCGGGCCGGCCGAACGTCGTCGTCATCTTCGCCGACGACATGGGATACGGCGACCTCGGCTGCTTCGGCGCCACGGGTTGGGCTACCCCGAACCTCGACCGCATGGCCAAGGAAGGGGTCCGGTTCACCGACTTCCACGCCGCCGAGCCGGTCTGCTCCGCCTCCCGCTCCGCGCTGATGACCGGCTGCTACCCGACCCGCATCGGCATCCACGGGGCGCTCGGGCCACAGGCCCGCGTCGGCCTCTCCGACGGCGAGACGACGCTCGCCGAGCTGTGCAAGCAGAAGGGGTACGCCACTGGCATGGTCGGCAAGTGGCACCTCGGCCACCACCGGCGGTTTCTGCCGACCCACCACGGGTTCGACAGCTACCTCGGTCTGCCGTACTCCAACGACATGTGGCCGCACCACCCCGAACGGCCCAAGGGCTACCCGAACCTGCCGCTCATCGACGGCGACCGGATCATCGACCCGGATGTGACCGCCGAGGACCAGGCGACGCTGACGCGGCGGTACACCGAGCGGGCGGTGAAGTTCATCGGCGAGAACAAGGACAGGCCGTTCTTCCTGTACTTTGCCCACAGCTTCCCGCACGTCCCGCTGTTCGCGTCGGAGAAGTTCCGCGGCTCGTCGAAGCAGGGGCTTTACGGCGACGTGATCCAGGAGATCGACTGGTCGGTCGGCCGGGTGCTGGCAGCGCTCAAGGACCACGGACTGGAGCGGGACACGCTAGTGATGTTCACTAGCGACAACGGCCCGTGGCTGAGCTACGGCAACCAGGGCGGCACGGCCGGCCCCTTGCGCGAGGGAAAGGGGACGGTCTGGGAGGGCGGCGTCCGCGAGCCGTTCGTCGCCCGATGGCCGGGAGTGATCCCCGCCGGGTCGGTGCAGACGGAGCCGGCCATGACCATCGACGTGCTGCCGACCGTGGCGAAGCTGATCGGGGCCGAGTTGCCGAAGCACAAGATCGACGGCAATGACATCGGCCCGCTGTTGCGCTGCGAGCCGGGGGCGAAGTGCCCGCACGAAGCCTTTTACTTCTACTACAAGCAGGGGGAGTTGGAAGCGATCCGTAGCGGCAAGTGGAAGCTGATGTTGCCGCACACATACCGCACGATGCAGGGCCAACCGCCGGGCAAGGACGGCCAGCCCGGCAAGTATCGTCAGGCGAAGGTGGAGCGGCCCGAGCTGTACAACCTGTCCGCCGACATCGGCGAGTCGAAGGACGTGGCGGCCGAACACCCCGACGCGGTGAAGAAGTTGCTCGGCTACGCGGAGGAGGCGCGGAAGGACCTGGGCGACACGCTGACGAAGCGGAAGGGGACCGGCGTCCGCGAGCCGGGCCGGCTGCCGAAGGGGAAGCAACCCTTCCCCCCAGCCCCCTCCCCTAAGAGGGGAGGGGGAGCAGCCTCTTCCTCCCCTCCCCGCTTCGGGGAGGGGCCGGGGGAGGGGTTGACTTCCGAACTCGTCTTCCCGCTGCACCCCAAGCACAACCACGCCCCCGGCATCGCCGAGTGCCCCAACGGCGACCTCCTCGTCTCCTGGTATCGCGGCTCCGGCGAGCGGTCCGCCGACGACGTGGCCGTCTACGGCGCCCGGCTCCGCAAGGGCGCCAAGCAATGGTCCGAGGCGTTCCTGCTGGCCGACACGCCCGGTTTCCCGGACTGCAACACCGCCCTGTTCGTGGGCCCGAAGGGGCGGCTCTGGCTGTTCTGGCCGGTCATCCTCGCCAACTCCTGGGAGTCGTGCCTGACCCACTACCGCGTCGCGTCCGACTACCAATCCGACGGCCCGCCGAAGTGGGACTGGCAGGACACGCTGGCACTCAAGCCGGTGGACTTCGAGCCGGTCATGCTCCGCGAATTCGAGAACTGGAAGAAGCTCATCGCCGGGCGGACGCTGTCGCGGCCGCTGCGCGAGGACGTGGTGAAGGAGCGGATCGCCAACAAGCTCCTCTCCCGGCTCGGCTGGCAGCCGCGGTGCAAGCCGACGGTGCTGGCGTCCGGCCGTTGGCTGTTGCCGCTGTACTCGGACACCTACTCCGCGGGACTCATGGCGATCTCCGACGACCAGGGCAAGACCTGGACCGCGTCGAAGCCGCTGGCGGCGTTCGGCGGCATCCAGCCGGCGGTGCTACAACGCGCTGACGGGTCGCTGGTGGCGTACATGCGCGAGAACGGCCCGCTGGACAAGGTGCGGGTGTCCGAGTCGAGGGACGACGGCCTGACGTGGGGCACGGTCGGGGTGACGGAGTTACCGAACCCCGGCTCCGGCCTGGACGCGGTGCGGCTGGCGAACGGGCACTGGCTGCTGGTCTACAACGACACGACGCGGGGTCGCAACAGCCTGGCGGTGTCGGTCTCCGACGACGAGGGCAAGACGTGGAAGTGGACGCGGCACCTGGAGAGGCACGACACCGGCTCGTACCACTACCCGGCGGTGATCCAGGCGAAGGACGGGAGTATTCACGCGGTCTACAGCTACTTCGTCGCGGGCGGCAAGAGCATGAAGCACGCCCGGCTCACCGAGGACTGGGTGAAGGAAGGGGACAAGTAAGAGTGAGCCGATGCCAGGCTTGCCGCCCCGTTGGGGCGGAATACCGTTGGGCCTCGAAGACACGGCCCGACCTGCATTACCCGTGCTCGTTTACTTCCCCAGCCCGTCGTCGGTCAGGTGGAAGTCCACTACCAGCGGCAGGTGGTCCGACGCCCGCTTGGCCAGCGGCGTCCGCGCGACCTTGACGTGCCGGACGATTACCCCGCGGTGGAACGCCTTGTCCAGCGCCAGCACCGGCAGGAACGCCGGGAATGTGCGGAACCGCGACGGCGGGGCCGCGGCCGTCTCGAACCCGTGCGCCTTGAACACGCCGTCGGCCAGCGAGTTCCGCCAGTCGTTGAAGTCGCCGACGATCAGCGTCGGCAGCCCGTCCGCCTCGCGGAACAGGTGGTGCCGCAGCAGGTGATCGACCTGCCAGTGCCGCTCGGCCTCGCCCAGCCCGAGGTGCCAGTTGGCCACGTGCAGCGGTCCCTCGGGGGTTTGCACGACCGCCAGTTGCGCCCCCCGCGGCTTGCGCCGGCCGTGTCGCAGCGACAGGTGGTGCCGGTACGGGATCGGCCACCGGGAGAGGATCAGGTTGCCGTACCCGCCGACCCGGTAGTGAACGTTCAACTGGAAGCACGACACGGCCATCGCGAAGTGGCGGGCCAGGAGTCGCGGCTGGTTGTGGTAGTGGCACCGGCGGGCGTGCGACGTGACCTCCTGGAGGCAGATCAGGTCCGGGTTCTCGTCCTCGATCACCCGGACGACCCGATCCAGGTCGTACCGCCGGTCGCGGCCGCCGATCCCCTTGTGGATGTTGTAGCTGAGCAGGCGCACGTCAGGTCAACCGGGATGGCCGCAGGGCACGAGGGACAGTCTATTACTATCCCGCTCGAACACCGAACGCCCCGTCGGCTCGACCTACGACGCGCCCCCGACCGCCCGCTTCAGCCACGCCCGGGCGTAGGTCCAGTGCCGGTCGGCGGTGCTCGGGGAGATGCCCAGCGCCGCGGCCGCATGGTCGGCGGTCAGCCCGGCGAAGTACCGTAGCTTCACCAACTCCGCCTTCACCGGGTCCTTGGCCGCGAGCTTCGTCAGCGCCTCGTCGAGCGCCAGCAACTCCTCGTCGGGTGTGTGGGCGGCGAGCCGATCCGGGTCGAGGCCGGACCTGACCAGCCCGCCGCCGTGGATCGCCGCGGCCTTCCGGCGGGCGGCGTCCACCAGGATGCGGCGCATGGCCTCGGCCGCGGCGGCGAAGAAGTGGCCACGGCTGTCCCAGCGTCGTTCGTCCGCCGGGCCGACCAGCCGCAGGTACGCCTCGTGGACCAGGGCCGTGGCGTCGAGCGTCTGTCCCGGCGGCTCCTTCGCCAATCGCGCAGCGGCGAGTTGGCGCATCTCGTCGTAGACGAGCGGCAGCAACTCAGCCGCCGCGTGCTTGTCGCCGGCCCGGACGGCGTCGAGGAGGCGGGTGACGTCGATCATGGGGCGATGTTCTGCCAGAGGTCGGCCTGGACGAACCGCGACAGGTGAGCGGGGTTCGCGGTTGCGACGATGACCGGCCCGCCGAGCGAGAGTGCCTGGGCGGCGAGGATCACGTCGTTGTCGAGTGCGTGGTCAGGCGCGGTCTGCTGACCGGTGTTCCGGGCCAGCGCCCAGAGTTGGGCTGCACGGCGCATCGTCTGGGTATCGAGCGGGAGGTATTCGAGCTGCCGCCCCAACAGGTCGAGGTTGTTCAGTGCCTTCCGACTGTTCCGCCGCAACAACTCCCGTCGGGTCTCGTAGTCGGCGATCTCGAGAAGGATCACCCGCCGACCTGCCCTCTGGAGGTCTGCCAACCATTGCCGGCACGCGGCCGCGTGCGGAGGGTTTCGGGGATGACAGAGGACACCGACGGGGGTCGAATCGAGGACGATAACGGCGCTCACGGCGTCGGCCCTTCCTCGGGTGGTGGTGGTCGTCCTTCCGACCACCGCCGGTTTTCTTCGAGCGCCTTGACGATGTCGTACCCGCCGTCATCCGGTGGGAGTAGCTTGGTGAGTTCCACCCACTCCTGGATACTCTTAACGGCGTCCAGCCGTCGGATGTACTCGTCGTCGGAAATGGGCGACTCCGCAGGCTTCGGCTCGGACACCGTGATCTCCACGGTCTGACCCTCCGCCAGGGCCAGGGGTTCCTTCGGTCGTAGCACGCCGTTCTCGTACACGGCCAGGACGCTGATCATGCGGGCACCTCCGGGGTCGGGGCACGGCGTCATCTTACCACCGGCCGCGGCAGCGGGGCTTGCTCGGGCGGGTACTTGGCCCGCTCGGCTCGCCACTTTGCCGCCTCGGCCGGCTTACCCCAGCGGGTGTACAGCTCGACCAGCCGGTCCGCCGCCTCCGATAATCGGGCCTTGCCCACTGGGGGGATCTTCGCTTCGCGCTTCTTCATCCCCTCGTAGCCGGTCCGCAGCAGCGGCTCGGCCTCTTTAGTACTTCTTCTGACCCAACAGCGCTCCGCCGAGCGACGACCGGGTGTTGAAGGTGTTCCAGGCGTCGGGCTGCTTCATCTCTCGGATGGCCAGGCACTCGCGAAGGACCAGTTCGGCCTCAGACCACGCTTGGAGTTGCAGCAACGCCAGGCCATTCATCGCCAGCGCCCCGGCCAGGGGTACGCTGTCCGCCGGTAGCGCCTTGCGGGCCGCCGCGAGCAGCGATTTTACCAGGGCGGCGCCTTCCATGGTCTTGCCGGCGCGGATGTATGCGTCGAGCAACTCGTCACCCACCCAGTTCAGGGAAGCATGGCCCCGCCCGCCGCGGTAAGCCTGTTCCAGCAGCGGGATCGCTTCCGCCAGCCGACCAGCATCGCGGTAGTTCACGCCCAGATTGGCCATGATCCTAAGTGTGTCCGGATGCCGGCTGCCCATTTTTTCCCGTTGTGCCGCCAGTGTCTGCTCGAACAGCGGTATGGACTTGTCGAGTTGCCTCGCCGACCAATAGCCCAAGGCGAGGTTGTTCATGCTCGTGAGCGTGCTGGGATGGTCGGGTCCGAGCTTGGCTTTCTTGAGCTTGAGCGTCTCCTCCAGGAGCGGCAGGGCCAGGTCCAGCTTGCCGGCGTCGTGGTAGCCCTCGGCGAGGTTGTTCATGCTCGTGAGCGTGTCGGGATGGTCGGGGCCTAGTCCGCTGCGACACAGATCGACGGAACGTTTCAGATGTTCGATCGCCTTGTCGTATTCGCCAACACTCAGATACGCCGTGCCGATCGTCCCCCGAATCGCCGCCTCCACTTTCGGCTGGTCCGGAAACGCGGTGCCGACCTTCGCCGCTGCCCGGTCCAGGGCAGTACGGATTTTCAGGTTCGGGTCCGGTACAAACCGCCGATCGGCCTGCATCTCACTGGCGGCCTGACCGAGAACGTCCGACTGGATGAACTCGTTGACCGCCCTGGCAATGGCGGCCTCCTCGTCGGCCCGTTCTTTCTGCTTCGTCACCTCGCCGAGCCGGGTCTTCGCCAGCGTCTCGGCGGCCTCGGCTCGCCTCCGTTGCTCCGCTTCCGCCTCGGCGCGATCGGCTTCCCCCTGCCGGGCCTCCTCGGCCAGTTGCCGTTGCCGGTCGGCCCGGATCAGCCCAACGGTGGTGCCGACGACACCGGCGACCAGTGTCAGCAACACCAAAGCGGCCGCAATCGCCGGACCCCGGTTGCGTTGCAAGAACTTCCGTGCCCGGTAGCCCTTCGACGGCGGACGGGCCTCCACCGGCTCGTCGGCGAGATACCGCTGCACGTCACGAGCCAGCGCGTTGGCCGTCTCGTACCGCCGGGACCGCTCCTTCTCCAGACACTTCATCACCAGCCAGTCCAGTTCGCCCCGCAGCAGTGCCGTCAGCCGCTTCGGGTCCGTCTGCCGGACCGCCGCCAGCGACGGCAGCGCGCCGTCGGTCGAGAGCCGGGTACTCGGCCGGGACGGCTCCTCCTCGCGGATGATCCGCAGCACCTCGTCGAACGCCGCCTTGCGCAGCCGATCACTGTCGAACGGCCGCAGCCCGGTCAGGAGTTCGTACAGGATGACACCCAGCGAGTAGATGTCGGCCCGGGTGTCCACGTCCACGGCGCTGAACCCCGCCTGCTCCGGGGCCATGTACTCCAGCGTCCCGACCACCGCTCCGAAGCCGGTCGAGACGGTGTGCTCGGAGAGCTTGCCGCCGGTCGCCTTGGCGACTCCGAAGTCGATGACCTTGGGCACCGGTCGGCCGTCGTAGAGCGTTACCAGGACGTTCGACGGCTTGAGGTCGCGGTGGACGATCCCCTTCTGGTGCGCATGCTGGACCGCCTGACAGACGGGAACGAACAGCTCCAGCCGTTCGCGGGGGGTGAGTTTGGCCTCGTCGCAGAACTTCGTCAGCGGCAGACCGTTCACCAGTTCCATGACGAAGAACGGTCGGCCCTTCTCGGTCAGCCCGCCGTCGAGGACGCGGGCGATGTTCGGGTGATCCATCAGGGCCAGCGCCTGCCGCTCCGCCTCGAACCGGGCGACGACTGTCTTCGAGTCCATGCCAGCCTTGATGAGCTTGACGGCGACCTTGCGAGTCACCGGCTCGGTCTGCTTGGCGACCCAGACCTCACCCATGCCGCCCTCGCCGATGCGTTCGAGGAGTGTGTACCGACCGGCAATGACGGCCCCGACCTCGCCGCCGGGCGGGTACTCGGCGGTGCCGTCAGGCGAGTCGGACGGTGCGGTGGCGGTCGGGGAAGGGGGCGGTTCGAGGAATGTCCCGGCCCGGTCGTGGGCGGCCAGCAACTCCTCGACCTCCCGGCGAAGGTCGGGGTTGCCGGCGCAGGCCCGGTCGAGGTAGGCGGCCCGGTCGGCGGGGTCGGGGATGGCGACGGCCTCGGCGAAGACGGATTCGTCGGACATGGCGGACCTCCCGAGGCGGGGACGGCTCACCCTACAATGCGGACGGGACGGCCCGTTCGCACCAGAAAAAACCGCAGACCGCCGGAGAAACCCATGACCCAGTTCCTGTTGCCGGCCGCCGTCGCGTTTCTCCTCGCCGCTCCGGCCCCGGCTCAGGTCCTCGACCGGCAGAAGCTCCTCGACGCCGAGACGTTCTGGGACAACCGCGACTGGGACTGGTACAAGGCCAACATCCCGTTCTTCGAGTGCCCCGACAAGGACATCCAGACGACGTACTACTACCGCTGGGAGGTTGTCACCAAGCACCTGACCTGCGGCTCGCCGAACACCGGATACACGTTCACCGAGTTCATCGACCGCCCGTTCTGGTCCGGCGCCTACGGAGCCATCTCCTGCCCGGCCGGGCACCAGCTCTACGAGGTGCGCTGGCTCAACGACCCGCGCTACGCCCGCGACTACGCCCGCTACTGGTTCCGCACGCCGGGAGCGCAACCCCGCCGGTACAGCACCTGGCTTGCCGACGCCGTCTGGGCCGTCCACCGCGTCCACCCGGACGCTGCGTTCGCCACAGACCTGCTGCCGGACCTGGTGAAGAACTACCAGGGGTGGGAGAAGCAACACTTCGTCCCGGAGGTCGGGCTATTCTGGCAGACCGGCCACGACGACGGCATGGAGATCAACATCAACAGCCGGCAGACAGCCGACACCGTCCGCGGCGCCCCGGCGTACCGGCCGACGCTCAACTCGTACCTCTGGGCCGACGCCCTGGCGATCGCTCGCGTTGCCGAACTGGCCGGCGACCGGAAGTTGGCGGACGAGTACCGGGCGAAGGCCGCGAGGCTGAAGGACAACCTCCAGAAGAAGCTCTGGGGTCCGAAGCGGGAGTTCTTCTTCCCGAAGGCGCTGCGCGACGAGGCGAGGGACGGTTTCACCGTCAAGGCGCTGTCGCTGACGTACCAGACCGGCAAGCACGCCGGCAGCCCGCACGGGCGAGAAGAGATCGGCTACGTCCCGTGGCAGTTCGACCTCCCCGACCCGGGCTATGAGGCCGCCTGGAAGTTCCTGATGGATAAAGACTACTTTGCCGCCGAGTTCGGCCCGACCACGGTGGAGCGGCACGACCCGCTGTTCGTCCTGTCGAAGACCTGCTGCTGGTGGAGCGGCCAGTCCTGGCCCTACGCGACGACGCAGACCCTGAAGGCGATGGCGAACCTGTTGCACGACTACAAGCAAGACGTGGTGACGAAGGCGGATTACCTCAAGCTGCTCGGGACTTTCGCCAAGATGCACCGCAAAGGCGGCCGGCCGTACATCGCCGAGGCATGCCACCCGGACACCGGCTCCTGGGAGGGGCATGACTCGTTCAACCACAGCGAGCACTACTTCCACTCCGGCTACTGCGACCTGATCGTCACCGGCCTCGTCGGCCTGCGGCCGCGCGGCGGCGACGCCGTCGAGGTCCACCCGCTCGCGCCCGACGGCTGGGCGTACTTCGCCCTGGACAACGTGCCGTACCGCGGCCGCCGGCTGAGCGTCGTCTGGGACCGCGACGGCACCCGGTACAAGCTCGGCAAGGGGCTGCATGTCCTGGCCGACGGCAAGCCGATCGCCTCCGCGGAGAAGCTCGGCCGCCTGACCGCGAAGTTGCCGGCGAAACCATCGAAGGCAGCCATGAAGACGACACCCGTGAACTACGCGGTCAGCAACGACGGCCACTACTTCCCCCGTATCGGGGCCTCCTACTCCGCCCCGAAAACGTCCCCCGGCAAGCTGATCGACGGCAACTACTGGTATCACCGCTCGCCGCCGAACCGCTGGACCTGCGAGGACTCGCCGAACGCGACCGACTGGGTGGAGATCGACTTCGGCATGAAGCGGCCGGTCCACACGGTCAAGCTGTATTTCCTCGATGACGGCGCGGGCATCTCGCCGCCCGAGCAGTTCGACCTGGAGCACTGGGACGGCAAGGCGTGGGTGCCGGTCCCCGGCCAGGAGCGGACGCCGAAGGCCCCGACCGGCCGGCGGGCGAACGTGGTCCGCTTCGCGCCGCTGGAGGTGCGCAAACTGCGGGCGGTGTTCACCCACCGCGGCACCGACCGCACCGGGCTGACCGAGTTCGAGGCGTGGGGCGACGCGACCTTGCCCGTGACCCCGGCCCCGACGCCGGCCGGGAACCTGGCGCTCAACCCGGGGGACAAGCCGTTCCCGAAGGCGTCGGCCTCGTTCACCTCCCGGTTCGATCAGGTCGAGCGGGCGAACGACGGCAAGGTGAGCTTCCACCCGTCCCCGGCGAATCGGTGGACGAGCTACGAGTCGCCGAACCCGACCGACTGGCTGGCGATCGACTTCGGCGCGAGCAAGACGTTCGCCCGCGTGGAACTGGCGGTCTACGACGACGGCGGCGGGGTGCGGGCGCCGGAGTCGTACACGGTGCAGTTCTGGGATGGCTCCCGCTGGCGTGACGCCGAGGACCAGAAGCGTTCCCCCGGGCGGCCGGCCGGCGGGCAGTTCAACGAGGTCCGGTTCGAGCCGGTGACGGCAACGAAGGTGCGGGTGGTGTTCACCCACGTGGGCAAGTCGCGCAGCGGGGTGACGGAGGTGTACGTCTGGCCCGACTGAGCGGACTGGAATCCCTCCCCCGACCACTTAGAATCGAAGTGGGACGGTAGTTCCGCGCCTGTAGCTCAGCTGGCAGAGCAATCGGCTTTTAACCGATTGGTCGTGGGTTCGAGTCCCACCGGGCGCACTGGAGAATCAGGCACTCAGCGCGCCGACCGGAGGAGGTCGCGGAGGTCGGCGTCGGTCAGGGCGTCGGGGAAGACGCAGCCGTGGAACCAGTGGCCCAGCGTCTCCGGCCGGACGTGCGCCACCCGCGCCCCCAGCCGACGCGCCGGCCCATCTCCCGGCGACTCCAGATCGACCCGCAACACCGTCCCCACCTCGAACCGCCGCGGGATCACCAGCCCCACGCCCCGCGGCGCCAGGTCGTGCATCGTCCCCGGCCACGCCTCCTCCGTCTCCGTGCCGCTGGCGAACAGGTCCGTGTCGATCACGCACGACACCCCCAGCGTACACGGGTGACGCGGAGCGGACCGCCGATCGTCCACCGCCGACGTGTGCGGCGGGTGCTCCCGGTCGGCTTGACCTCCCAGCCGGCCCCACTGGCCGCTCGACGGTAAGAGCTGCGCGAACTGCAAGCACGACTGCGGCCGCATCGCCGGGTCCGGGTTCATCGCCCGGCGGATCGCCTCGTCCACCTGCTCGCTCAACTCCGGCACCAACTCCCGCGGCGGCTGCACCTCCCCCTTGATCTTCTTCGCCAGCGACACCAGTGACACGCACGACTCGAACGGCAGCTTGCCGGTGACGGCCACATACAGAGTGGCGCCCAGCGAGTACACGTCGCAGAGCACCCCGGCGTTCTTGGCGTCGGTGTACTGCTCCGGGGCCATGAAGTGCGGCGTCCCCAGCCCGGTCGCCGGGCGGGTCAGGTCCTTGTCGTTCTCCTTGTCCTTGGCCAGCCCGAAGTCGGCGAGCTTGGCCCGGCCGTCAGTGCGGACCAGGATGTTGTCCGGCTTCACGTCACGGTGGATCACCCGCCGGCGGTGGGCGTAGTGCAGCCCCTGGGCCGCCTGGGTAATGATCCGCACCGCCTGCCCCTCCGGCAGCCGGCCGTGCCGGGCGATCAGCCCGCCCAGCGAGTCCCCCTCGATGTACTCCATCACCAAGTAGGCGGTGGACCCGTCCACCACCAGGTCCAGGGCGCGGACAATGTTCGGGTGGTCGAGCTTGCTGGCGGAGCGGAACTCCTGGACCAGCCGGTAGTGCAGCTTGGGGTTCTCGGCCAGCTTGGCGGAGAGAACCTTGACCGCCACCGGCGAGCCGGTGTGCCGGTCGAGGCCGCGGTACACCGTCCCCATGCCGCCGGCGCCGAGCTTCTCCTGAAGCTCGAACCGGCTCATCGAGGTCGTCTCCCGGCGGGCGGTCATCAGCGCCATCGTCTGGTCTCCGGTTGGGCGTCAGGCGGTCCGGCGGGCCGTCGGGGGCCGTGGCGGGCGGCGAGGCACGCCGGGCAGATGCCGGCGGTGTACGTCAGCCCCGGCTCGTGGGACAGGCCGACCGTGACCCACCCGGGCGGGTCGATGCGGTCGGCCGCCGCGTCGCAGTACCAGCAGAGGGTCAGCCCCTCGGCCGCGGGTAGCGGCGAGGGGCGCGGTCGGGCCGGGGTGAGGGCGCGCATGGGCGTGGGCGCTCGGGTGCCAGTGGGACGGATGCCGTGTTCGAACCCTAGAGCGCAAAACTCTCTTCCGCACGTTGGAAGCTCACCCCGGGCACGGATTCTGTGGCTGGAGGCTCGCCCCCGCGTGCGGACGGAAACGGCGTGTTAACCGGAAGTAGTTTGAGTCCGATAGCTTACGCGATTTGCCGAGAATGATGGGCCGGCGGGAGGGCGGGACTGAGGCTCAGAATGAATCACGCCCCGGCGTAGGGCATTACGGCACCGGGGCGGGACAAGGTGTTCAGTGCTGGAGACAGGAGTTGAAACGGCGTTCGCGCCCGCCACCAGCCCGGGCCACGCCCGTCGGACGCCACGCCCACCCGAAACCTGTCCGGCAGAGGCCACCGCGATAACCGGTTCGACTTCTTCTGGGGCAAAGATGAACCGGCGCCCGGGATGGCGGGATCCTCCCAGGTCCTTCCCGGGGTCGTCCCCTCCTCTCCGGTTAGCCGTGCCGCCAGGAGTAGGGCCGCTGCTGCAACAGCGTGACCATCTTGGCGGTGGCCGTCCCGCCGCTGAGGACCACCGACCCGGCTGCCGCCAGGAAGGCGATCAGGTCGAGCGTCAGGTTGTAGGCGGGGTTGAGCAGGGCGACGATGCCGAGGACGATCACGGCCACCGCCACCAGGGCTTGCGCGCCGTTGGCCGCCTCCAGGATGTCGCCGGCAATCCGCCGGCTGCCGTTCCGGGCGGGGTAGTACGGCTGCTCGACGATCAGGGAGTTGATCCGCCGGTTCGACCCGCACCCGATCAACAGCGTGCCGCCGAAGACGATGGCTGCCACGGGCAGAAGGACCATCGGATCGACTTCCAGCAGTGCGAGGATGCCGAGGACGATCCCCGCCGCCCCGCCGACGACTTCCGCCCCGATGCCGCTGCCCAACTCGGTCGTGTTGGCCCGGCCTCCGGTCGTTTCGTCCAGCAGGGAGTAGTACCGCGACGCCACCGCCATCCCGCGCAGCATCAGCGCGGCCCCCAGGGCGATGGCACTGATCCCCGCCATCCAGATCGGGTAGATGCCGGCCAGGCCGACGATCGCCAACACGACCGCCCCGGCCCCGCCGATGGTTTCCACAACGGACCCGCCGGCCACGATCTCGGCCGAGGTCCGCTCCTCCCGGACGTGGTGCGCTCGCTCCTCCATCGGGTTGTTGATGTCGCTCATGCCTCGAATGTCGGACGCCATGATAATGGACCCTCCTCTCATCGGGAACCTTGGCTTACGGGGCGAACCCGATGGAGCGGCTGTGCAACATCTTGGGTGTCAGAGTCTTGCAACGTCGTCTCGTCTCGTTCGCCTCATGAGTCGGAATCACAAGTGGGCCTGAATCGCCGCCGGCCCCGCGGTTGATGTCATCAGTCTTACGTTGCAACTCGCGGGCCGAATGACCCGTGCGCCCCGAACATCGGCGTGTGTCGGACATCGACGAGCTTGCTGCTGTCGGCGTACATGTGGGCGCTACACATATACTGCTTGAGCTGGCTCGTCCCGCGACACTCGCTCCGCCGCGCTCACCTTGTCGGGGTTCGGCAACGACGTCTGTCGCGCCGCCCTCCGACGGTTACAGCGAACTCCGGCTGGTCGTGATTGACAGCACATCGCGTCGAAGGAATCGTGGCGAGCCGGTGTCACACGCGGATCAGCGCGAGGCCGGTCTCGGGGTCGTGCCGCCGCTCCAGGTGCCGCGGCGACTCGATCAGGATCAGCTCCAGTGTCGGCCGGACGTGCGCCGCCTTCAGGTGCCCGCCGCGGGTCGTGCCGTCCGACCGGCCGACGACGACGTGGGCGTGCACCACCGGCTCGCCGTCTTCCCGCCAGGCGATGTCCCCGGCCAGGGTCAGCACCTCCACCTGCTCGTCCACCGGAATCTCCCGGTACTTCTTCGTCTCCCAGTCGAAGTACGCCAGCACCGCGTCGCTGAACGCCCCGATCGCGGTGAAGTGGGCCGAGCGCGGCCGCCGCTCGGCCGCGAACCGCCCAAGCAGCGACATCACCTCGTCGCCGACGTCGAAGATCAGGGCGAACGTCCGCTCGGTGTCGTCCGCCAGCAGTTTCACCCGCATCGCTACACCCCCGCCCAGTTGGCGCCGACGGCCGGGGGCCGCGCCCCCTCCGTCCGCCGGCGAGTCAGCGCCCACGCCAGCAGCCCGCCGCCGAGCAGGGCCGCCCCGACCGCCAGCGCCGCCGGGACGGCGGCCGACTCCCGCCTCCCGCGGGCCAGGCCCGACTCCCCGTCCGGCAAGGGACCAAGCCCCCGGCGGATCACCTCCGCGAGGTGCAGGGCCGTCCGCCCGGCCCCCTGGAGGATCTGCGTCTCGCAGCTGAACCCGTCGGCGATCAGCAGCGTGTCCGGGTCGGCGGCGCGCACGGCCGGCAGCAGGTTCCGCTCGCCGATCGCCATCGACACGTCGTACTTGCCGGCCTCGAACCCGAATGACCCGGCCAGCCCGCAGCACCCCGGCTCCGGCTCCCGGACGTCGATCCCCATCTTCTGGAGCAGCTCCTCCTCGTCGTCCCGGCCGAGCACCGACTTGTGATGGCAGTGGACGTGGACCAGCGCCCGCCCGCCGACGTGCGGCGGCGCCCACCCGTCCGCGTGATGGTTCAGGAACTCGCTCAGCAGGAACGACTGGTCGTGCAGCCGCTTCGCGTCCTCGTCGGTCGGGAACAACCCGACCAACTCGTCCCGGAACACGGCGGTACAACTCGGCTCCAGCCCGACCACGGGGACCCCGGCCTCGATCACCGGCCGCATGTCGGTGAGGATGTCGCGGAGGTAGCGCTTCGCGGTGTCGAGCATGCCGAAGTCGTACAGCGGCCGGCCGCAGCAGAGGTGCGCCCGCGGCACGTACACCCGGAACCCAGCGTCCTCCAGCACCTCGACGGCGGCCCGGCCGCGGCCGGGCAGGAAGTGGTTGGTGAACGTGTCCGCCCACAGGACGACCGGCGGGCCGTCCGAGTTCCGCGGCCGGCGGCGGAAGAACCAGCTCTTGAAGGTCTCCGCGGCGAACGCGGGCAACTGCCGCTGTTGGGTGATGCCGCCGAGCCACTTGGCGGCCGCGCCAAGCCCCGGCGTCCGGCCGACGAGATTGACGAGGCCGGGGGCGAGGGACGCCAGCCCGGCCCAGACGTCGATCAGCCCCATGCTGTAGGCGTGCCGCGGCCGGGCATGGCCCGCGTGGTAGTGGGACAGGAACTCGGCCTTGTACGTCGCCATGTCCACGTTCACCGGGCAGTCGTGCTTGCACCCCTTGCACGCCAGGCACAGGTCCAGCGCGTCCTTGACCGCCTCCTCGCGCCACCCGCCGGTCAGCACTTCGCCGTTCATCATCTCGAAGAGGAGGTGCGCCCGGCCGCGGGTGCTGTGCTTCTCCTCCCGCGTGACCATGTAGCTCGGGCACATGGTCTGCCCGCCCTCCCGGCGGCACTCGCCAACCCCGACGCAGCGCAGGGCCGCCCGGGCGAACGAGTTCCTGTCGTGCGGGAAGGCGAAGTGGGTGGGCGGCTGCGGCGGGTTGTAGTCCGGCCCGAGCCGCAGGTTGGCGTCGATCGGGTAGGCGTCGATCTTCTTGCCGGGGTTCATCTTCCCGTCCGGGTCCCAGATCGCCTTGAACTCTCGGAACGCCTGGTACAGCCGGTCCCCGAACATCTTCGGCAGGTACTCGCCCCGGGCCTGGCCGTCGCCGTGTTCGCCGGACAGCGACCCGCCGTAGCCGACGACCAGCGTGGTCGCCTCGTCCATGAACGAGCGGTAGTTCTTCACCCCCTCGGCGGTGTACAGGTCGAACTGGATGCGGCAGTGGATGCACCCCTGGCCGAAGTGGCCGTACAGCGACGGCTTGTACCCGTACTTGTCGAACAGCTTCCGCAGGTCGCGGAGGTAGTCGGCCACCTTGGGTACCGGGACGGCCGAGTCCTCCCACCCCGGCCAGCCATCCGCCACCCCGGGGACCCAGGCTGTCGAGCCGAGGCCGCCCTCGCGGACCTTCCAGAGCATCTCCTCCTTGTGCGGGTCGGTGTACAGCTTCATCGCCGGCGGGTTCTTCGCCTTCTTCAGCATCGCCATGCACCGCTTCGCCTGGTCGTCGGAGTCGGACTTCGAGTCGCCGCCGAACTCGACCATCAGGAACCCCCGGCCGGCCGGCAGCAGATCGAGGTTGGCCGTCTGGTCCCCCTTCTTCCGGACGTACTCGAAGAGCAGGTGGTCGAGTCCCTCCAGGGCGGTCGGCTTGAACTCCAGGATCGGCAGCAGGTGTTCGCAGGCCGAGTAGATGTCCGGGTAGCCGAGGACCAGGAGCGACCGGGCGGCCGGGTTCGGGACGAGGTTGAGGGTCGCTTCGAGGATGGTGACGCAGGTGCTCTCGGTCCCGACCAGCGCCTTCGCCACGTGGAAGTTGTCCTCCGGCAGCAGGGCGTCGAGGTTGTACCCGGACACCCGGCGGCCCAGCTTCGGGAAGCCGGTGCGGATGTCGTCGGCGTACCTGTCCCGGAGGGCCTTCATTTGCGCGTAGATCTCTCCCCGTCGGCCGCCGGCCCGGATGATCCGCTCCAACTCGTCCGGCGTCGTCTCGCCAACCCGCATCCGGGTGCCGTCGTAGGTGAGGACTTCCAGCTCGCGGGTGTTGTCGGCGACCCGCAGCCCGCGGCCGAACTTCGCCCCGAGCAGGGAGTGGGAGCCGCACGAGTCGTTGCCGAGCATCCCGCCGAGAGTGCAGTGGGTGTGCGTGGCCGGGTCCGGGGCGAACATCAACTTCGCCTCCCGGGCGGCGGTGTGGCGCAGGGTGTCGAGGATGCAGCCGGGCTGCACGGTGCCGAGTTTCTGGTCCGGGTCGATGTGGAGAATGCGGTGCAGGTACTTGGAGAAGTCCATCACCACGGCGACGTTGCAGCACTGGCCGGCCAGGCTGGTGCCGCCGCCGCGGGAGAGCACCGGGGCGCTGTGCGCCCGGGCGGCGGCCACCGTGGCAACCACGTCGTCGATCGTCCGCGGGACGACCACCCCGATCGGCACCTGGCGGTAGTTCGACCCGTCGGTCGAGTACAGCGCCCGGCTGCCGGGGTCGAACCGGACCTCGGCGGTGGTGCTCCGTCGCAGGTCGGCCTCCAGCTCGCGGGCGGCCTCCGGCGGGATCGCCGTCCGGCCGTCGTCGTGCTTCAACCGCTCGAACCGGGCTTCCTCGTTCTCCTTCCGCAGGACGGTGAGGCTGATCGCCATGCTGTTCCCCCGTCACGACGCGGGTCGCGCGGCGGCCCAGACCCGAACCGCTCCGCGTCTTCGTGCCTGAAGTCCATCCCCTGTTCGGGCCGGAACGGTCCGATCCCCTCGCGACGCGCGAGACCAGCAGGAGACGGCTTCACGCCTGTTGCAAGAGATGCGCCTTGCGGTCCGGGTGCCTGACTTTTCCTGATGCGACGCCTGATCGTCCCGACCGCGGCGCCCGGAAGTCGGCGGTGTCCCTCTCCGCGCGGTGAAGGGCGGTGCTCAGCATCAACCGGCGGGGGTCAGGGGACCAGATTGCCACTTCCGGGAGTGGCAATCTGGCAATCTGATCCCGGTACGATTGTTACATGCTTCACGGAGGTCAGGGTGCCAGGGTGCCACATTGGGAGGGTGCCGGGTTGGCATCCTGAATGGTCCTACGGTGATCGGTCGCACGCTCTCCACGAGAAGTGTGCGTTAGTATACTTATCCAGTCAATCTGCCCTCGGCGGGCTGGTGCCTGGCTTCGTAAGCGCCGACACATCCGCCGAGACAATCGTCGAAATCCCTCGTTCCGCATGTCGGATTGGCATCGCTTATCGCGTTTGACTGGTGGACCCGCCGGGGCCGACGACCGGCATGTTCGAGTTCGTCCGGGACAGCGGTTCGACCGGCGACCTGGAGGTCAAGTTCTTCATCGACCAGGGCACCGACAAGGCGACCTACCTGGCCGACTTCGGCCTGACAAACGACGGCTTCCCAGTCTCGGTCGGGCCGGATACGATCGGCGGGGTGCCCGGCCTGTACGGGATGGTCACGATCCCGAGCGCGGAGCAATCCACGGCGGTCCTGGTCACGGTGGTAGACGATCAGCTCGTCGAGCCGGCGGAGACGGTCGAGGTAACGGTGGCCCGGGTGGCCGGGGTGGACGTGCCGACGGCGGACCAGACACTAGCGATCGTCACCATCGCCGACAACGACCCGATGGCCACCGCGACGCAGACGGTGTGGGTGGGGCGGGTGGACGCCACCGCCCAGCCGGACTACGAGGCTTACCCCGGGTTCTGGAACGGCGGCTTCGTCGAGCTGCGGCGGTCGGTCGCGGCCGGGATGCTCAACGTCAACTTCTCGACCGGCGGCACCGCCACGCTGAACAGCGACTACTCGCTCTGGGGGCCGGTTGCCACGGGGTATTACAACCAGATCAGTACCGCCAAGCTAGGCGCCAGCGGCAAGGTGACGTTCGCCGACGGGTCGGACCAACTGTGGGTGCGGGTCGATCCGATCTTGAGCGGCGACGGGGTGGAGTTCGAGGCGGCCGATTTCACGGTGATGACCGGGTCCGGGTACGTGCCGGGCGACCCGACGAAGGGGACGGTGTACGACGACTGGCAGACGGCGAGCACCACCGAGCCGAACCCGAACGGGGACTACACGAACAACCCGCTGATGGACGTGTTCCTGGAGACGGTGGACGCGACGGCGGCGGAGGCCGGGGGCGACCCCGGGTCGATGCGGGTGCGGTACAAGTACTGGTCGGAGGACGCCGGGTTCGTGCCGCCGGACCCGCCGGCCCCGCTGTACGTGCTGGGCGGGACGGCCAAGGAAGGGGAGGACTACATGACCTCCGCCGCTCGGGAGAGCGTGGACGTGTACATGGAGTACACCAACCCGGAAACCGGGCTGACCGTCTACTCGGTGTCGAGCGTGTACCGGATTGACATCACGCCGACGGACGACGCGGAGTGGGAAGATGACGAGACGGTGGACGTGGCGGTCCCGAAGTCGGGGTTCCCCGGCGGGATCGTCGGGCAGGCCAAGATCACGCTGGCCGACAACGACGCCGGCGCGATCCCGACGGTCCGGGTGGAGGCCCAGGACAGCGTCTCCACCGAGTGGCAGCTGAGCACCGGTTCGTTCTGGATCGTCCGCGACGACACCAAACTGGCGTGGGCGCTGACCGTGTCCTACGAGTTTGGTGGACAGGCCACGCACTCGGTTGACTACACCCCGACCGACGCGGTCGGAGTGCTGCCGGAGTTCGGGACGGTGACGTTCGCGGCGGGCCAGGAGGCGGTCGAGGTGAAGGTCTCGCCGCTGCCCGACGACGACGCGACCGGCGACGAGTTGGTGGAGCTGAAGATACCCGACGG
>DASSAT010000627.1:0-3668 GCA_035699305.1 Fimbriiglobus sp.
TTCTCTCCGCGCCCTCCGCGCCCTCCGCGGTGAATCTTCTGAGGGCGCTCCCATGTTCTTGTTCGACGACCGCACCGTGCCCGATCTGCGGACCGACCTACCCGGCCCGAACGCGAGCGAATTGCTCCTCCGTGACGCCGAGTTCGTCTCCCCGTCGTACACCCGTGCTTATCCGCTGGTCGTTGACCGTGGCAGCGGGGCGGTCATCGAGGACGTGGACGGCAACCTGTTCCTCGACTTCACCGCCGGGATCGCCGTCGTTAATGCCGGCCACTGCCACCCGGAGGTCGTCGCCGCGATCAAGGACCAGTCGGAGAAGTTGCTGCACATGAGCGGCACCGACTTTTACTACACGCCGCAGATCGAACTGGCTGAGCGGCTGGCTAAGGCCGCCCCCGGGGCGACGCCGAAGAAGGTCTTCTTTGCCAACAGTGGCGCCGAGGCGGTCGAGGGGGCGCTGAAGCTCGCCCGGTGGCACACCGACCGCAGCCGGGTGATCGCGTTCTTCGGCGCGTTCCACGGCCGCACCTATGGGGCGATGTCGCTGTCCGGGTCGAAGGTGGTCCACCGCCGCGGGTTCTCGCCGCTGGTGCCGGACGTGCATCACGTCCCGTTCCCGCGCGGCTGCCCGGAGGGCGGCTGCGGGTCCGGCTGCTCCCTGGTGAAGGAGATCGAGAACACCCTGTTCAAGCGGGTCGCCCCGCCGGACGAGGTGGCGGCGATCTTCGTCGAGCCAGTGATGGGCGAAGGTGGTTACTACCCTCTGCCGCGAGGCTGCCTGCCGGCCCTGCGGCTGATGTGCGATCGGCACGGCATCCTGCTGGTGCTGGACGAGGTGCAATCCGGCATGGGCCGCACCGGCAAGCTGTTCGCGGCGGAGCACTACGGCGTCGAGGCGGACATCATCTGCCTGGCGAAGGGGATCGCCAGCGGCCTGCCGCTGGGTGCGATCATCGCCAAGGGCGACGTGATGGACTGGCCCAGCGGCAGCCACGCCAGCACTTTCGGCGGCAACCCGGTCGCCTGCCGAGCTGCCCTTGCGACGCTCGACCTGCTGGAGAAGGGCTACATTCGCAACTCCGCCGAGCGCGGCGAACAACTCCGCGCCGGCCTGCGCGAGTTGGCCGGCAAGTACGATGTCCTGTCCTTCGTCCGCGGCCTCGGGCTGATGACGGCGGTCGATCTCGTGCAGCCGGGCACGGCCACGCCGAACCCGGCGCTGCGGGAGCAGTTGATCCAGGCCGCGTTCCGTCGTGGGCTGCTGCTCCTGGGCTGCGGCGAGTCCGCCATCCGGTTCTGCCCGCCGCTGTGCGTCACATCAGAGCAGGTCGAGACGTGCCTGCGGGTTCTCGGGGAGGTCCTGGCGGGCGTCCGCGTCGCAGGGCCGGCAGTCGGCCCCGGTCGGAACTGACCCCGTGGGTCCGTGAATCGACTTGCAGCATCAGCGGTGTTCCATATTCATATCGACCGGTATCCACCCATTACGAGGTCCATTCTCCCATGCCGACCGCGTCGCCCGACCAGACCCCGCCGCCCGGTGCCGCCCTCACCCAGCTCGTATTCGGCTTCAGTGTCTCGATGTCCCTCTCGGCCGCGGCGAAACTCCGACTCGCCGACAAGCTGGCCGAAGGTCCGCAATCGGTCGCCGACCTCGCACGGACGACGAAGACCCACGCCCCGAGTCTGTATCGCATGTTGCGGGCCTTGGCGAGCGTGGGCGTGTTCGTCGAACAACCCGACGGCCGGTTCGCGCAAACCCCCATGTCGGAACTCCTGCGGACCGGCGTCCGAGGCTCCCTCCGCGGCATCGCGGACTTCAGCGGCTCCGAGTGGAGCTGGAAGGCCTGGGGCGCGTTCCTGCACAGCATCCGCACCGGCGAGACGGCGTTCGACCACGTCTTCGGCGAGCCGTGCTTCGACTACCTCGCCAAGCACCCGGACGAGTCGGCGGTCTTCAACGAGGCGATGACCGGGTTCTCGTCGAACGACGCGCCGGCGGTCGCGGAGGCCTACGACTTCTCGAAGTTCGGCACGGTCGTTGACGTGGGCGGCGGTCACGGGGTCCTGCTGACCACCATCCTGAAGGCGTTCACGACGGTTCGCGGCGTGGTGTACGACGCGCCACACGTGGTCGAAGGCGCGAAGGAAGCGATCCGCGCCGCCGGGCTGGCCGACCGCTGCCGGACCGAAGGCGGAGACTTCTTCAAAGCCGTGCCGGCTGGCGGCGACGCCTACCTGATGAAGCACATCATCCACGACTGGCCCGACGACAGGGCGACGACCATCCTCAAGAACTGCCGTAAGGCGGTGAACCCCGGCGGGAAGCTGCTGCTGGTGGAGGCCGTCATCAAGCCGGGGAACGAGCCGGACCTTGGCAAGCTCATCGACCTGGAGATGCTCGTCCTGCCGAGCGGTCGGGAGCGGACCGAGGTCGAGTACGCGAAGCTCTTCGCGGGGGCCGGGTGGAGGCTGACCCGCGTCGTCCCGACGAACTCGCCGATGCAGGTCGTCGAGGGCGAGCCGGTTTGACGCCGGGCCGGTTTGCCGGTACACCTACCCCATCCTCCAGGATGGGGTAGGTATGCCGACACTGCTCGTGACCGGCGGGTGCGGGTTCATCGGGTCGAACTTCGTCCGCCACGTCCTGCAATCCGACCCGACCGTCTCGGTCGTCAACTTCGACGCCCTCACCTACGCCGGCAACCTCGCCAACCTCGCGGACGTCGAGAAGCACCCGCGCTACAAGTTCGTCAAGGGCGACATCACCGACCGCGATGCGATCCGCGCCGCCATGCGGCACGGCATCACCGACGTGATCAACTTCGCGGCCGAGAGCCACGTCGATCGAAGCATCCAGGACTCCGGGCCGTTCGTCCGCACCAACGTGATCGGCACGCAGGTCTTGCTCGACGCCGCCCGCGAGTTCGGCGTCAACAAGTACGTCCAGGTCTCGACGGACGAGGTATACGGCAGCCTCGGGCCGACCGGCGCGTTCACCGAGGAGACGCCCCTGGACCCGAGCAGCCCGTACTCGGCCAGCAAGGCCGCGGCGGACCTCCTGGTGCAGGCGTACCAGCACACCTTCGGTCTGCCGGCCGTCGTCACCCGCTGCTCGAACAACTACGGGCCGTATCAGTTCCCCGAGAAGCTGATCCCGCTATTCGTGACCAATCTGCTGCGCGACGAGCCGGTGCCGGTGTACGGCGACGGGATGCAGGTCCGCGACTGGATTCACGTCCTCGACCACTGCACCGGCGTCGAAGCCGCGTGGCGAACGGGCCAGTCCGGCGAGGTGTACAACTTCGGCGGTCGCTGCGAGAAGCCGAATCTGGAGCTGACGCACCTGTTGCTCGACCTGCTCGGCAAGCCGAGGACGCTGATCCGCTACGTCCAGGACCGCCCCGGCCACGACCGCCGGTACGCGATCGACTGCACGAAGGCCGAGCGCGAGTTGGGCTGGTCGCCGCGGGTGCCGTTCGAGCGGGGGTTGCGGGAGACGATCGACTGGTATCAGGCGAACGCCGACTGGATCGCTGGCATCCGCAATAAGGGCTATCTGAGCTATTACGAGAAACAGTACGGCAAGCTGTCGTGACGTCTTTGTAGGGTGGGCCGAGTCTTCGAGGCCCACCATTGGGAAGTCGGTGGGCCTCGAAGACTCGGCCCAC
>DASSAT010000628.1:0-2691 GCA_035699305.1 Fimbriiglobus sp.
CGTTTGATGCCCGCCGACTATTTGAGCCGTCTACCGAGCCACGCGAGGTCACGTCCCAGCGCGAGGCAAATCGCTCGGACGGTCAGGACACCGGGGTTCGGTGTCGCGCCGGAGAGGATGGCATGGACCCGGCCGGGCGAAAGGTTCGCCAGCCGGGCTAGCTCGTTCAGGGACAGATCGTTCGCCGTGCGTTCGGCGTCGAGCGCGGCGGCCAGTGGCGGGAGGGCGTCAGTCATGCTCGGCAGTCCCCTGATCGCGGTGCCGTTGCAGATTGTCGAGGAACCCGGGGTGCTCCCGGTTGAACGCGGCCATCTCGGCGCGGTCGGCCGCGTCCCGCTCGCAGGAGCAGTGCGCTCGGCACCGGCCGCAGGCGTTGCACACGTCCGTTACCCGGCGGCACGTCGCGCATGGCTCATCGTAGCGGATGCCCCTGGCGCCGAACGGCGGCATTCGCGTCTCCATCGTCGTCTCCTGTTGATGTCGCCACGGAGCAGGGCGGAACTAGCGTACAACGGCCCTCGGAGTAGGGATTTTGCGGACGCGGCCATTGATAGCCCGAGCGTCCTTCCTCGCCAGGTAACGGGACTGCGTTACGCCCATCGAGTACTCGCGGCCCTCGACCACGCAATAGACTTCGTACCACTGCCGATCCGGCCATTTCACGATGCCTGCCATCGCCGCCTCCCGTTTGAGTACTGGATCACACTCCTACTATACCGCATTCGGGATATGGGTCAAGAGATTTTATCCCGAATCCGGGATAAAATCCCGGCCCGGGGGGCGACATGACTCCGACTGGACTGGACCCGAAGCGGACCGTGCCCGTCTCCGAGTTGGCCGACCCTTGGCCTGATGACGGGTACGCGCAGCCGGGCGCGTGCTATGCCGACCACGACTGCACCTATCAGGGACACCTGTTATTCGCGTGCCCCGGGTGCGGCCGGGTTGGGTCAATCCGGGCGGGTGAGCAGAAGCCACCGTCGCCGTCCTGGCAGATCGTGTCCGGTAGTCTTAGAGAGCCGATGACACTGACGCTAATCCCATCAATCCATTGCATCGGTTGCTGCGGATGGCATGGGTTCTTAACCAATGGCGTTTTTGTGTCCTGTTGATTGAGCGGAGGACGTGGCGAGCATGACCCCGGCGCCGCTCAACGTGCTGCGTCTGGAGGACCGCCTGACCCAGGCCGTTTGGTACGGCGGGCTGGTGTGGGCGGGCACGCGGGCCGTCACGCCGTTCGCGGATTGGTCCGGCGAGCTGGTCAGCCTCGACGCTGGCCAGCTCCGCTACGTCGCTCCGGGGCCGGGTGGCGGACCACGGGTGGCCGTGTTCGACCTCGACACCGGCGAACGAACTCGGCCCGACTACTTCGCCGGCGATCCCGCCTCCCGAGCCGGCATCGTGTTCGTCGGCACCGACCCGCCGGCGCCGGTGTTCGTCCCCGGCGTGCCCCACCTGACCGCCGGCAACCCGACCGGATATCGGGTCTACCTCGACTTCGAGGTCAACGACGGCCAGGCGTGGGTCCGCACCGCGTTCGCCGAGGCGGCCCGCTTGCTGGTGCCGGCCGGGCTGTTCCTCACGACCAGCCGCCCGGACGCGCCGGCCGGCGACTACGGCACGGTGGTGGTCGGGGCGCCGCTGACGTTCGACGGTGGCACGACGGTCGGGCTGGCGCCCGGCACCCGTTGGGACAACGCGCCGGCGGACCGATTCGAGCCGCGTGCGGTCTACGTCGCGGCCCATTTGCCGGCGCGGCTGGCGGGTGCGGTCGTGGCGCACGAAGTCGGACATGCGTTCGGGTTGATGCACCGGCCGGACGCGGGGAACGTGATGCAGCCGGCGGTCGGCCTCGACCCGGAGTGGCATCCCGATGACCTGGCGGTTCTCCGCGCGGGGGCGGTGGACGCCGCGGCGAAAGTGGCCCGGTGGAGGATAACCTGATGGCCGTCGTCGGAGCAAAGGCGAACGTCGGGGCGGCCGGGCGCCGGGCGCGGTTCGGCCGGCTGGTCCCCGCCGGATCGTCGGCGACGCTCGGCGTCCTGACGTCGCTGCAACTCTTCCGCGCCGAGGAGATGGCCGGCATACGCCGCGCCCGCGAGATGGCAGGCGTCAGGCACGCCGAGGAGGCGGCCGGGGTGCGGCGGGTGTAAAGTGCGGCACTAATGCCAGGCGGTGTGGCGGATCGGCCCTCATCAGCACAGTATGGTCGTGAAGCCCCACCCGACGAGACCGCACGATGCGTTACGCCGCCCTGCTCACCGTCCTGGTCGTCGCGCTCCCATCCCTCACGTCCCCCACGTTCGCTGCCGACCCGACCATCGACCAACTTGTTGAGAGGTACGCCGCCAACCGCAAGGAACAGGCGGCGCTCAAGGCGGCCGGCGAGACGATCCTGGCCGACCTGCGGGCCGCCCTCGACGCGCTGAATAAGCGGCTGGCGGAACTGGGGGTCGGCCCGGTCGTCCCGCCCGGCCCCGCGCCGAAGCCGCCGGCCCCGCCGCCCGACCCGGCCGACCCGCTGACCATCGCCCTCCGCGCTGCCTACGCCGCCGACCCGGCACCCGCGAAAGCGGAACAGGCGAAGGTGCTGGCGGAACTGTACCTCCAGGCCGCCGACCTGGCGGCCGACCCGGCCGTGACCACCGCGGCGCAACTCATGGCCCGCATCCGGTCGGCGGCGTCGGCGCT
>DASSAT010000629.1:0-11276 GCA_035699305.1 Fimbriiglobus sp.
CGCGTGACGATGGAGTCGTTCCGGGTGTTGAGCTTCTACCTGCAAGGCTGGGCCGACGAGGAGGAGTTGCTGGCGTACTTGAGCAAACTACGCGACCGCGAAGCCTGACACCAGCAACTCGCGAGCCGAACGCGATTGGGCTGCGCCCTGGGCTGAGGACTCCCAGCCCTTCGGGCTGAAGATAGAGCCGTCACATCACGAACATTTCAACAGAGCAATCTGTCTTCTAATCTGTGGAATCTGCGAAATCTGCGGATCGTCACTCTTTCCACTTCACGAACGCTTCCAGGGCGAAGTACTCCGGCAGCCCGAGGGCGTCGTAGGTCTTGGCAGTGTCGAGGTTGCGGTCCTCGGCGCGCTGCCAGAACTCGCGGCGGTCGGTGCCGCCGGGGAACATCGCCTTGTCCTTCTGCGACTGGTGCCGGAAGATCGCCTGCTTCTTGCGCTCCAGCGTCTCCGGGCTGATGGGCACTGCCATCTCGATCTCGTGCGGCTCCCACTCCTCCCAGGCGCCGCGGTAGAGCCACACGTCGAACAGCGCCCCGTCGGCCCGCACCCGGCGGACCGCCTCGAAGATCGCCTCGGCACAGAGCCGGTGCGTGCCGTGCGGGTCGGACATCTCCCCGGCGACGTAGATCTGCGCCGGGTCGAGCCGGCCGAACAGCGCCACGATGTCGTCGATGTCGGCCGGCTGCACCGGGTCCTTGCTGACCGTCCCGGTCCGGTAGAACCGCAGGTTCATGAACTCCAACTGCTCCGGCGAGATGCCGCAGGCCAGCGCCGCCGCCCGCGCCTCGGTGGCCCGGATCATCCCCTTGATCTGCAACACCTCGTCGCTGTCCGGCTGGCCCGGCCCCTTGGCGTCCAGGAAGTCGTACACCCGCTTCTTCATGGTCGTCGCGGCCGCCGACTCGGGCTCCGTGCCGAACGTGCCGACGAACTCGTCCACGAAGTCCACGAACCGCCGGGCGTCGTGGTCGAACACCGCGATGTTGCCGCTGGTCATGTATGCGATGTGGACTTTGTGTCTCTGCTCGACCAAACGGATGATCGTCCCGCCCATCGAGATCACGTCGTCGTCGGGGTGCGGGCTGAAGACCAGCACGGTCTTGCGGTCGCGGCCGGCCGGGGACGGCCTGATCGTCGCCAGCCGGTCGTGGAACACCTCCTCGCCGATGCGCTCGGCCGGGCCGCGCTCCCGCAGCAGGTCGTACAGGTGGTACTCGCGAAAGTCGTCGTCGTTGAGTTTCTGCAAGCCTTTCCGGGTGGATAGGCTCAGGTGGACGACGGCCCGGCGGACGGTCTCCGGCACCCAGTCCACTGGCCCGACCTCCCACGGCCGCTTGACCGCGGTCAACTCGGCGGCGGCCGCCTGGTCGAGCACGAACGTGGCGTCGGCGTGCTCCTGGAGGAAGCTAGCGGTGACCGCCTCGCTGGGGGCTTGCTCGGCCGCCTTGAAGGTGGTCGCGGCCTTGTGCTCGCCGAACGACAGCAGGAACACCTTGCGGGCGTCGAGGATGGTGGCGACGCCCATGGTGATTGCCTGGTTGGGGACGTTCTCCTCGCCGAAGAACCCGGCCGCCGCGTCCCGCCGGGTGATCGAGTCCAGGGTGATCATCCGGGTGCGGCTGTTGCGCGGGCTGCCCGGCTCGTTGAACCCGATGTGCCCGGTCCGGCCGATGCCCAGCACCTGCACGTCGATGCCGCCGGCGGCGCGGACCTTCCGCTCGTAGTCGGCGCAGAACGCCTCCACGTTATCCAGCTCCACCGTCCCGTCCGGGATGTGGATGTTCTCCCACTTGACGTTGACGTGGTTGAACAGGTTCTCATGCATGAACCGGAAGTAGGACTGCGGGTCCTCCCGGCCCATCGGGTAATACTCGTCGAGGTTGAACGTGACCACGCGGGAGAAGTCCAGTCCTTCCTCCTTGTGGAGGCGGATCAGTTCGCGGTAGAGGCCGACGGGGGTGGACCCGGTGGCCAACCCGAGCACGGTCGGCTTGCCGGCGGCGTTGCGGGCGCGGATGAGCTTCTCGATCTCGCGGGCGACGAACTTCGACGCCGCCCCGCTGGCCGGGAAGACGAGGGTCGGGACGCGGGTGTGCGGGAGGTAGTGCGGCGGCGCGGCGGGCATGGCTCGGGTCGTCGGGGCCGGGGGGTCGGGTGTAGGGTTGTTGTAGCGGCGGCCGGGCGCTCCGGGCAGGGTGCCCGCCGCCGGCCCGGGCGGTATCCTGACGGTAGGCCGTCACCGCCATCCCGAGCCGCCTCCCATGCCGTCGATCACTGTCAATGCCGAGCCGCGCACCTTCCCCGACCCGCTGACCGTGGCCGGGCTGCTCCGCCAGCTCGGCCGCGACCCGAAGAAGCTGGCCGTCGAGGTCAACCGCATTGTCGTCCCCCGGGCCAACCACGAGACGGCCGCGATCCAGGACGGCGACGCCGTCGAGATCGTCACCCTGGTTGGTGGCGGCTCGGGCAGTGCCGGTGTCAGTGCCAGTGACAGTGTGAAGACGAACTCCGGGTCTTCCACTGGCACCGGCACTGACACCGGCACTTTGCGGGTTGGCAAGTTCACCTTCCGCAGTCGGCTGTTCACCGGCACCGGCAAGTATTCCAGCTATGACCTGATGCAACAGTGCATGGAGGCCAGCGGCTGCGAGGTGACGACCGTCGCGGTCCGCCGCGAGCGGCTCATCGACAAGGAGGGCCGCAGTCTGCTGGATTTCCTCGACCTGAAGAAGCTGACCATCCTGCCGAACACCGCCGGGTGCTTCAGCGCCGAGGACGCGATCCGCCACGCCCGGCTTGCGCGGGAGTTGCTGGCGAACCTGGGCAACCCCGGGGCCGACTGGGTGAAGCTGGAGTGCCTCGCCGACAAGAAGACGCTGCTGCCTGACCCGATCGACACCCTGAAGGCGACCGAGGTGCTGGTCAAGGAGGGGTTCACGGTCCTGGTCTACACGACCGACGACCCGATCCTGGCGCGGCGGCTGAAGGAGGCGGGGGCAGCGAGCGTGATGCCGGCCGGCAGCCCGATCGGGTCGGGGCAGGGGGTGCTCAACCCGAACAACATCCGCATCGCCCTGGAGTACCTCAAGGACGGCGACCCGGACTACCCGGTGATCGTGGACGCCGGGGTCGGCACCGCGAGTGATGTCGCCGCGGCGATGGAACTCGGCTGCGACGGGGTGCTGTTGAACACGGCTATCGCGTCGGCGACGAACCCGCTGCGGATGGCCTGGGCGATGCGCTACGCCTGCGACGCCGGCCGGCTGGCGTACCTCGCCGGCCGCATCCCGAAGAAGCTCTACGCCAGCGCGAGCAGCCCGACCGATGGTATAATTGCGACGAGCAAGTGACGGAGGACGAGCGATGGCGACCGACACCCTGACCGTTGAACCTGACACGATCGTCCTGGCCCGCCTACCCGACCGGTACGAAGTGGTGAACGGGGAAGTGGTGGAGGTCCCGCCCATGAGCTTCTACGCGGTCGAGGTGGCGAACCTCCTGAACAAGGCCATTGTTCTCTACCTGTTGGACAACGACATCGGCCGGAGCCGGATTGACCTCCTGTACCGCATCCCAATTCCCGAAGACAAGACCCGCAACCGCAACCCGGACGTGGCGTTCATCTCCTACGACCGCTGGCCGCGCGACTTGATGCTCTCGTTGACCGGCAACGCCCTGGACGTGGTGCCCGACCTGGCCGTCGAAGTGGTCAGCCCGACCGACCCGGCCGAGGACGTGCAGGAGAAGGCCCGGGAGTACGTCCGGGGCGGGGTCCGCGTGGCCTGGCAGGTCTACCCGCGGCTGCGAGAATTGCACGCCTACGACGGGTCAAGCTCGATCAAAGTCTATACCGCGGCCGACGATCTGGACGGCGGGCCGGTCCTGCCCGGGTTCAAGGTGAAGATGACCGACCTGTTCCCCGCCACCCCGCCCGTGGAATCGAAGGGCGTTAAGTGATCCGCCGACCGGACGATACATAAATCAATTCTTATCTGCCTTCTAATCTGCGCAATCGGCGAAATCTGCGGATCAATCTCTTCTTGCCAGCCACGGCCGCACGTCCACGGCCGTCATCCCCGCTCGCCGGGCCGCCTCCAGGCCGATGTCGGTGTCCTCGAACACCACGCACCCCGCCGGTGCCACCCCCAGCCGCTTCGCCGCCTCCAGGAACGCATCCGGCTCCGGCTTGTGCCGCGGCGTGTCCTCGGCACACACCACCGCGTCGAACCAGCCGCGGATGCCGAGCCGGTCGAGCGTCTGGCCGATCACCTCCCGGTAGCCGCCCGACGCCACCGCCATCGGCAACTTGCCGAGGTGCGCGGACGCCACCCGCACCACCGGGGCCAGCGGCCGCACCGACTCCAGGTGCAGCAGGAAGGCGTACTCCTTCTCTTGCACTATCAGGTCCACGTCGGTGAGGACCACGCCGGCCTCGTCGGCCAAGAGCCTGATGATCCGGGCGGTCGGCATGCCGCCGAGTTGGTAGAACCGCGACTCGGGGAATGGAATGCCATACCGGCCCAGGACCGCGGTCCACGCCCGGAAGTGCGACGGCATGGTGTCGGCCAGGGTGCCGTCGCAGTCGAAGATGAGGGCGGTCGTGTTCGGCGGGGCGGTCCAGGTCATCGGCGGGTCGAGGCTCCGTGCGGGTACGGTTGGGGTACGGGCCGGAGGCGGTACTGACAACCGCACCGCCGATCCGGTACGATGAGGCCGTCTCTGGAGTATCGATCATGAGCACGGCGACGGTCGGCAAACGGCTGATGACGCTCGAAGAGTTCCAGGCTCTCCCGGACGACGGGGTCGAACGGTGGCTGATCCGCGGCGAACTCTGGGAGAAGCGAGACACCGACATGACCCGACGGAACCGGCACCACAGTGTCACGGAGGGACGGGTCACCTACCTGCTCTGTAGATGGTTGGGCACCCAACCGGAACCCCGCGGAGAGGTGGTTTGTGGGGAGGCGGGTTTCATTCTCCGTCGCAACCCCGACTCGGCGGTCGGTGTGGACGTCGCCTACATCGACGCTGGGATGGCGGCGGCAACTCCGCCCGACACTGCATTCTTTGACGGTCCCCCGGTACTCGCCGTTGAGATCCTGTCTCCGAACGACACGCAGCGGGAGATCACCGCGAAGGTCCGGGACTACCTTTCAGCCGGGGTGCGGGCTATCTGGGTAATCGACCCCGACTTTCGCACCGTAGACGTACACAAGCCCGGTGCCAACCCGGCCTCATTCAACGTCTCCCAGATCCTCACCGCTGACCCCGAACTGCCCGGGTTCTCGGCTGCGGTGGCCGACTTCTTCCGCTAACCCCTTACGATAACCGCATGTGGCCGACCCCCGAACAGACCGACCGGCTGCTCGGCGACGCCCGCGACGGCAAGGCTGGGGCGGTCGATGACCTGCTCGGCCGGTTCCGCGAGCCGTTGCGGCGGGTGATCGACCTGCGGCTCGACCCGGTGCTGGCCCGTCGGGTGGACGCCTCGGACATCGTGCAGGACGTGCTCATCGAGGCCAACCAGCGGCTGACCGAGTACCTGAAGTCGCCGGCGATGCCGTTCCACCTGTGGCTGAGGCACCTGGCCCAGGACCGGATCATCGACGCCCACCGCCGACATCGGCTCGCCCAGCGCCGCAGCATCGACAAGGAGCAGCCGATCGCGCGGCCAACGTGGGCCGACGAGTCGGAGGCGTCCTTGGTGGCACAGTTGGTGGACAGCGAGCGCACCCCCGGCTCGGAGGCGATCCAGGCGGAGCTGGCGAGACGGCTGGCGGCGGCGATCAACGAGCTATCCGACGACGACCGCGAGATCATCCTGATGCGGCATCACGAGCAGCTGGCCAATCAGGACGTGGCGAAGCTGCTCGGGCTGACCGAGGCCGCCGCGTCGATGCGCTACCTGCGGGCGCTGCGTCGGCTGCGCGGCGTACTCTTGCCGGACCAGCAGGCCGACGACGGCGAACACTAACAGGTATGACTGTCACCGCCGACCGCGACGACCGGCTGGCCGCCCTGATCGCGGGGCTGACCGACCAGCTCCGCGCCGGCACCGCCCCGGACGTCGAGGCCGCTGCCCGCGCCCACCCGGACCTCGCCGGCGAACTCCGCGAACTCTGGGCCGTCGCTCAGTTCGCGCAGCTGGTCCGCGCTGTGCCACTCTCGGCCACCTCTCCCCACCTCGACGGTCTGCACCTCCACGGCCCTCTCTCGGATGACACGCCGCACCCGCTGCCCCGCGAGTTCGGCGACTTCGAGCTACTATCAGAACTCGGCCGCGGCGGGATGGGCGTCGTCTACAAGGCGCGGCAGAAGTCGCTCAACCG
Source organism: Fimbriiglobus sp. (assembly GCA_035699305.1). GTDB lineage: Bacteria > Planctomycetota > Planctomycetia > Gemmatales > Gemmataceae > DASSAT01. The sequence continues at coordinate 6,339 of DASSAT010000629.1, forward strand.
CGTCGTCGCGCTCAAGATGGTCCGCGAGGCGCACCTGGCCTCCGACGCCGACCGCGCCCGGTTCCGCGCCGAGGCCCACGCCGCCGCCCGGCTCCAGCACCCGAACATCGTCACCGTCCACGAGGTCGGCACCGCCGACGGCCAGGCGTACTTCTGCATGGAGTACGTCGAGGGCCAGACCCTCGCGCAGCACGTCGCCGCCAGCGGCCCGCTGCCGCCGCGGGAGGCCGCGCGCCTCGTTGCAGCCATCGCCAGGGCCGTCCACCACGCCCACTTGCAGGGCGTGGTCCACCGGGATTTGAAGCCATCGAACATCCTGTTGCAGAGGTCAGAAGTCAGAGGTCAGAAATCCGAAGTCGGTCGGCAGCCTGCTGACTTCTGTCTTCTGACCTCTGACCTCTGCCCGAAGGTCACGGACTTCGGCCTGGCCAAGCAGGTCGGCTTGGGCGAGTCGCTGACCCGGACCGGAGCGGTCGTCGGGACGCCGAGCTACATGGCCCCGGAACAGGCCACCGGCCGCAAGGACGTGACCCCGCAAGCGGACGTGTACAGCCTCGGGGCGATCCTGTACGAGTTGCTCACGGGACGGCCGCCGTTCCGCGCCGCCACCGCGGCGGCCACGTTGCTGCTGGTGCTGGAGCAGGAGCCGGTGCCGCCGCGTGACCTGAACCCGGGCGTGCCGCGCGAGCTGGAGATGGTCTGCCTGAAGTGCCTCCAGAAGCCGACCGACCTGCGCTACCCGTCGGCCGCGGCCCTGGCCGCCGACCTGGAGGCGTACCTGGCCGGCGAGCCGATGACAGTCGAGCCGGGCAGCCTCGGGTCGTTCGTGTCGCGGCTGTTGCGCGAGACGCACCACGCGGCGGTGCTGGAGAACTGGGGTCTCTTGTGGATGCTGCACAGCCTGATGATCTTCCTCTTGTGCCTGGTCACGCAGGTGATGTTCTGGGCGGGGGTGCGGTCGCACGAGGTGTACCTGGTCGTCTGGAGCGTGTTCCTCTTGACGTGGGGGACGATCTTCTGGCGGCTGCGGCGGCGCGGCGGGCCGGTGCTGTTCGTGGAGCGGCAGATCGCCCACGCCTGGGCGGCCAGCGTCGCCGCCAGCATCGGGCTGTTCTGGATCGAGGTCGCCCAGGGGCTGCCTACGCTGACGCTCTCGCCGGTGCTGGCGGTCGTCGCGGGGATGGTCTTCCTGTTCAAGGCCGGGACGCTCTCGGGGCAGTTCTACCTGTATGCGCTGGGGTACTTTGTCACCGCGATAGTCATGGCCCTGATGCAGCGGCTCGGGCCGGTATGGAATGTCGGCCACCTACTATTCGGGGTGATGTCGGCGGCGTCGTTCTTCTTCCCGGGGCTGCGCTACTACCGCCAGCGGAAGCGCGGCGAGTCCGTTGCCGCGGCTTGACACGGACCGGCGACCAGTTATGATTCGGTCCGTCGAGTCGTGACCGTCGTCCGATCCACCGGAACATCAGCCCTCTCGGTGGTTGCCGATCTCGGCTGTCTCCATGTAGCCACCAACTCGTAACCACTCCATACACGACCCGGACGCGCCGTGCGTCCGGGCGAGTGCGGCCCGTTTGTCTCGGACGGGCGTTCCCGATCCGCCGGGTCGTGAGCCACCCCGGCGGCACCGCCGCCCCGTGCGGCGGGTTCGGCTCGCGTGCATGTTCGTCTGTCATCTGTGCGGCGGGGTGGTCCCGCCGCGGACCCCGGCCGCCCGGGTCGTGGTCCACCGCCGGCCGAAGCGGTATCCGCTCCGCCGGGAGGCCAACCGCGTCGTCTGCCTCGACGAGAAGGGAAAGCGCAAGGTGCGGATCACCGACGATCCCGGCGGCGTCGGGTGGGAGATCGGCCGGGAGGTGCTGGCCTGCCCGGCTTGCGCGATGCACAGGCAGTCGTGCGGGCAGACGGAGAAGGAAAGCCACCACGCCTCGCCGCCGTGAGCATCACACAAACGGGCGCGGGCGGGGAGTTCCCCGCCCGCGCTCGTTGCAGTCCGACGCGCTACTACCGCCACCGGCCGAAGCGGTAACTGTACCGGCCGGGCCCCCAGCCGGGGTTGGTGTAATAGTAGCGGTAGTAGTTGGTCCCGTAGAACGGGTTCGTGTAGCTGTACGACCGCCCATACCAGTACGGCGACGAATACCCCCAGTTGCCGTACAGGGAGTTCCCGTACGGGTTGCCCAAGGAATAGTTATACGGGTAGCCCCAGTTGGAACCGTAATAGGGGCTGCCGAACCCGAGGCGGAACGACACCTGGGCGTCGGCCTTGCCGGGCGAAACGAGTAACCCGCCCAGGGCCAGCGCCCCGGCCAGGATGGTGGTCCGCAGTCTCATGATGAACGCTCCACGCGATTTGGCGAGAAAGAGCCGCCGGCCGGGCGGGTGGCCCGGCCGACGGCGGTGGCACAGTCGGGCCGACGGTTAGCGGAAGATCGCCTGACCGAGGCGCCGGCCGAAGTAGTTGCCGACCGTCCCCTGGACGTTGCTCCCCCCGTACCCGCCGTAGCCGTACCAGTTGGGGACGCCCAGGGCGCCCTGGACGACGCCGCTCTGGAGTCCCTGCCCGAAGGTGTTGGACCCGCCCCAGCCGGGGTAGGAGTACCCGCCGTAGCTCGGGTAGTAGGAGTACCCGCCGTAGCTCGGGTAGTAGCTGTACCCGCCGTAGCTGGGGTAGGTGTACCCGCTGTAGCTCGGGTAGTTGTAGCTGTAGCTCGGGTAGTAGTACCTGCTGCCATACGTCGGGTACGTATACCCCGTCCCCGAGTAGTAGTTGCTGGTGGCCGGGTAGTAGTAGCTGCTGTAGCTCGGGTAGTTGTAGGTGGTGGTGGCGAACCCGGCGGGCGCGGTGTAGTACGTGCTGCCGTAGGTGTACGGCGTGTAGTAGTTGCCGTAGGTGTACGGCGAGTAGTAGGTCGAGCCGTTGCCGTAGGTCGCGGACCCGACCCCGGGAATACTGACGCTCACCTGGGCGTCGGCCCGGGACGAAAGCCCGACCGCGGCCACCGCGGCGGCGACCAGCATTTTCCAAGACGTCATACACAGTCCTCCTGGAGCGAATGGGAACGGGCGCGACGGGAGCAGGCTCCCTGTCCGAGAGGGATGTGACGCAACGGTCATGCCGGACGGGCGGAAAGGCCGGGCGGGGAAGGAAATTGCCGGCCCGGGGTGGCCGGTCAGCCGTTCGACGGGGCATCGCCGTCGTCGGTCAGTCGGCGGAGCAACTCGGTCAGTCCGGTATGCAGCCGGGTGCGCAGCGCGGGGTCGGCGTCTACCCATGTCGGCCGCTCGGCCGCGGCGAGTTGGTTCAGCGCCTCGATCATCTGCGCACCGGCTTGCCACAGGGCCAGCCGGGCGCCGGGGTCGGCAGTTGAGGCGGCGGGTGGCGGCTCCGACCGCGGTTCGGCGAGCAGGTCGCGGACGGCGTCGAGGAACTTCGGCTGGTTCACCGACGCAAAGGCGATCTCGTCCTCGTCGCCGTCGAAGATGCCGGCAAACAGGTTCTGCTTGGCCGCCAGCGTCCGCAGCACTCGTTCCTCGATGGTGCCCCGTGTGACCAGGTTGACCACCCGGACTGGCCGGCTCTGGCCCATCCGATGCACCCGCGCGATCCGCTGCTCCAGGACGGCGGGGTTCCACGGCAACTCCAGGTTCACCACCGTGTCGGCGGTCTGGAGGTTCAGGCCGGTGCCGCCAGCGTCGGTGCTCAGGAAGACGCGGCATCCGGGGTCGGAACGGAACTTCTCAAGGACCGCCTTGCGGTCCTTGCCCGGCAGCCCGCCGTGCAGCACCGCGTACCCGACCCCGAGCCGGTCGAGCACCTCCGCCGCCTTGAGGATCATCTGCTCCCACTGGCTGAAGGCGACGACCTTGTGGTCGGAAGAACCTAACCCCCCGGCCCCCTTCCCTAAGAGGGAAGGGGGAGCAGACTCTTCCTCCCCTCCCCGAAACGGGGAGGGGCCGGGGGAGGGGTTATCGCCGACCAACTCCGGGACCAGCTCCGCGAACTCGTCGAGCTTCGGGGAGACGTTGGTCCGCTTGTCGAACAAGTAGGTGCTGTCGCAGAGCATGCGCATGTTCACGACGCACGCCAGGACGCGCTTGCGGTCGAGGTCGGTCAGGTAGCCCTTGCCCAGCAGCCGGGCCAGCATGGTCCGCTGTTCCTCGTAGGGAATGCGCTGGGCGTCGGTCAGCTCGACGAAGACAGTGTTGTCGGTCCGCGCCGGCAGCTGGGTCAGCACTTCGGCCCGGGTGCGGCGGAGGAAGATCGGCCCCAACCGGTCGCGGATCTTGTCGAGGTTGCGGTAGCCGACCAGGTTGCCCGTTTCGTCGAACACCCGGTGGTCGTGGAGGAACTGGAACGCCGGCCCGAACCGCCGCTCGTCCACGAACTGCACGATCGAGTAGAGTTCTTCGAGCTTGTTCTCCAGCGGGGTGCCGGTGAGCACCATCGCGTATCGGCTGTGGAGCTTCTTGACTGCCCGGGAGGTCTTCGACTGCCAGTTCTTGATCCGCTGGGCCTCGTCGAGGACGATCGCGTCTGGCCGCCAGTCGTTGATGGCGTCGCGGTCGCGGACGACCTGCTCGTAGTTGACCAGCCGGTAGAAGGTCGGCTCGGCATACAGGTCGCGGCGGTCGTCCGGGCTTCCCTCGATCACCTGCACCGCCCGGCGGGTGAACCGCCTGATCTCCGACTCCCACTGGTACTTGACCGACGACGGCGCGATGACCAGCACCCGACCGATGCCGCGCTCCCTCGCCAGCAATTCGATCGCGGCGAGGGTCATCACCGTCTTTCCGAGGCCCATGTCGTCGCCGAGGATGCTGCGGCCGCGACAGGCGAGAAACAACGCTCCGCGGGCCTGGTAGTCGTAGAGCGGGACGGTCAGGAGCTTCAGGTCCAGGGTGCCCGCATCGAGTTGCTTGAGCCACTGCTGC
>DASSAT010000630.1:0-2279 GCA_035699305.1 Fimbriiglobus sp.
GAGGAAGAGTATGGCTCCCCCTCCCCGCTTCGGGGAGGGGGCGGGGGGAGGGGTGGCGCCCCTACCCCCTCGCTGCCGCTCGGGGTTCGCCGGGCGACCCGGTGAGCTACAATACCCGCACACCACCCGGGGGAACGCCGCGCCATGCTGATCGGCCAGCACGTCGGCCCGTTCGAGATCGAATCCGAGATCGGCAGCGGGGCCATGGGCACCGTCTACCAGGCCACCTGGCACAAGGACGGCCAGGACGTGCCGGTCGCGCTGAAGGTGATCGCGCTGGGACTGGCGAGCAACGAGGGGGCGATGGCCCGGTTCGAGCGCGAGGCCAACATCCTCAAGCAGCTCCGCCACCCGCACATCGTCCGCCTGTACGCCACCGGCCGGTATAAGCAGACACCGTTCATCGCCATGGAGCACGTCAACGGCGAGGGTCTCGACCGGGTGCTCGGCCGCCGCGGCAAGATGGGCTGGGAGGACGTGGTCGGCTACGCCAAGCAGCTCTGCGAGGCGCTCCAGCACGCCCACGAGAAGGGGATCATCCACCGCGACCTCAAGCCGTCGAACTTGATGGTCACCCCCGACGGCCGGCTCAAGCTGACCGACTTCGGCATCGCCAAGGACACCGACGTCACCTCCCTGACCGGGGCCAACAGCACCATCGGCACCGCCGCCTACATGTCCCCGGAGCAGTGCAAGGGCGACCGCAACCTGACCGCCAAGTCCGACCTGTACTCGCTGGGCATCGTCCTCTACGAGCTGGTCACCGGCCGCAAGCCGTTCACCGCCGACACCACCGTGGAGATGTTCCTCAAGCACGTCAACGAGACGCCGATCCGGCCGGGCCGGCTGGTCCCGGACCTACCGGTCTGGCTGGATAACCTCATCATGTTCCTGCTGGAGAAGGAGCGGGAGCGGCGGCCGCTGGACGCGGCCACCGTCGGCAAGCTGCTCGGCGAGATCGAGGAGAAGGTCAGCGCCCAGCAGAGCGTCGGGGCGGAGGTGGCCAACGCGCGGCGGGTGGACCGGCCGCTACGCGACGGGAAGCTGGACGAGTCGGACAAGGACCTCGCCCGGTCGCTGCGGGCGACCGGCAAGAAGCGGAAGAAGAAGCAACCCGGGGGCGGGGGACGGGCGCCGGTGCTGCTGAAGGCGGGGCTACTCGTCGCGGCCCTGGTGGTGGTCGTTGGGCTGGTCGTGTACGCCCTCTGGCCGGAGGGGATCGACGCCGCCTACGCCCGGGTCCGGTCGGCCGACCCCGGGGCGGGGCGGAAGGCGGCGGCGGCGAAGTTCCTCGACCGGTTCCGCGGCGACTCCGACCCGCGGGTGGCCGAGGTCCGCGAGGTGTTCAAGGCCGAGGCGGTCCGCGGCGCGGAGGACGCCCTGGCCAAGCGGTACGCCCACGAGGCCATGCGCAGCAACTCGCAGGACTACAACGAGGAGGCGTACCGGTCGGCGATGCTTGCCATCGGCTACGAGCAGGCTGGCCAGCTCCTCAAGGCGGAGGCCCAGTGGTCGGTGGCACGGGACAAAAGCCCGGCCGCCGACCCGAACGCGATCACCGACGTCACGTCCCAGGCCGTATTGAAGTGGGTGGCTGAGAAGCGGCTCCGCGACCTCCAGGAGGTCCGCAGCCGGCTCGACCGCGTCCACAAGCAGATCGAGCGCGACCGTCTCTACGAGGTGGCGCGGACCGCTGACGACCCGCTCGACCCGGAGCGTGCCGCGAGCCGCGGTCTGCGGCTGGATGAGCTCGGCGACAAGGCCGGGGCGAAGGCGCAGTGGCAGGAACTCGCGGCGCTGACCGAGAAGGACTTCGACCGGCGGGTCTGGTATCTGCTGGCGAAGTACAAGGACGCGGACCTCGGCCCGGTCGCTCAGGACGGGGCGGCACGGGCGAAACGGCTCGACGATGTGCTGACCCGGCTGGAGAAGAGCTGGTCCGCCGCCCGGGGCAACCCGGAGGATCGCGTCACGCGGCGGACCATCCGCAACGGCTGCCGCGACGTCATCGACCTGTACGGGAAGGACGAGTCCCCGCCGATCCAGGCGCTCGTCGCCCGGGCACAGAAACTCCTCGACGCGGTTTCGAAGTGACTTTTTGGGAGGGCGAGGCTCCGCCGAGCCTCTTGTTCCCTCCCCCATCTGGTTCCCTCCCCCAAAGGGGCGAGGGGTTCCTTCTGGTTCCCTCCCCCCTTGGGGGGGAGGGTTAGGGTGGGGGGTGGGCTACACGAGTCGGAGGCGATGTCCCTGAGTCCGTGACGCTCTGAGGGGGGGGGGCG
>DASSAT010000631.1:0-9948 GCA_035699305.1 Fimbriiglobus sp.
CGTCGTGACCACGTCGCGGGTGGTGCCGGCGACCGGGGCGACGATGGTTCGCTGGTATCCGGCGAGGGCGTTGACGAGGCTGCTCTTGCCTACAGTGGGCGGCCCCGCGACGGCGATCCGCCAGGGAATGACGAGGTGTCGTCCGACTTCCGCGAAGTCTGTGAGGACGTGGAGTCGCGTCGAAGCGCCGTTGAGGTTGCCGCGGTCGAGGGCGGCGACGATGTCCGTAACGGTCTTGTTGAATGCGTCATGGTACTGGTCGAGGAGGATCGACGCGGTACGTAGGGTGGGTGCGTTCGTCAGCGGCTCCAGCGCGCGCGAGTCGCAAGCCCACCCGTGGCCACGGGTGGGCTTGGGGAGCTTATTATCCTCCACTTCTGTGCAACCGGCGCGCACGAACTGCTCCACGACCCAGCGCACGACCCGTCGTCCGCCGTGGCAGTGGACCTCGACCCACGGCTCCGGGTCGAGCGCCTTCACCGCGACGACCACCTCATCCCCCGGCCCCTCGCCGAGGGCGCCGAACCAGAACCGGTTCACGGCGGGCCGATCCGGCAGCGGCTTGCCGTTCGCCGCGTGGAACTGGGAGCGCACGATCCGCCATGCGTCCGGGCCGACGACCGCGACGGTGGCGATCGCCCCGTTCCCGGCCGGGGTCAGCACGGCCATCCGGGTCACGGCAGCGCCTCGGCCGTCACCCGGATTCCCTCCAGGGTGAGCTTGTACGTGGTGACGACTTTCGCCCCAACCGACGCAAACTTAAACTCACCGAAGTAGCCGTGTGCCCCGCCGGTGACGAACACCCACCGCAGGGGCTTGACCCGCTCGGCCATCTCCCGGACAAGGTGGTCCGCCGCCCCGATCACCGCCGCCGCCAGTCCGACCTCAATCGCCTCCCGGGTGTTTGCGCCCCATGCCCGCCCCGGCGGCACCGGCGCCGGCTCAACCAGCGGAAGTTTCGCCGTATGGTCGTTGAGGGACTTTGCCATCAGCCGCGGGCCGGGGAAGATCGCACCGCCAGCGAACACGCCTTCGTCGAGCAGGTCCACAGTCACCGCTGTTCCTACGTCGATCACCACCGCGGAGATACCCGGCCCCGTGTGGAACTTGGCCGCCACCGCGTTCAACAGGCGGTCGATACCCACCTTGGCTGGTTCGTCAACGTCGAGGGCGATCGGAAGGTGCTTGTAGCTGGAGATGACGCGAACCTCGTCCCCGCGGGACTCGGCCCACCGCTCGAAGGTGGCCAACTCTCCGGGTTGAACGCCGGCCGCCGCCCACCGCACCGTCCGGTCGAGGTGCCACGCGGCGAGTTGCTCGGCCCACGCGCCTGGGTTGGAGTGAGGGAGTGAGGCCAAGAGGCGAACGGAGCCAACCTCGACGAGGCCCCACTTGATGCGGGTGTTGCCGACGTCCACGACCACGTCGGGTGTCACGGTTGTGCCTCACTGGTGCGGATCGCCTTCTCGGTCGGGAACTCGACTGGCTTCGCCCGCTCCTTCGCCTCGCGCACCTGCTGCTTGATCTCGGCAAGGAGCTGCGCCGTCCGGCCGACGACTTGTGATAATCCCTGACCGGTGACAGACGAGATCAGCAGCACCTCGCGGCCCAGTTCGGCGGCCAGCCGGTCGCGCACCGCGTCGGCACCGGTCAGCTCGGCCTTGCTGACGCAGGCCACCTCCGGCTTCTCGGCCAGCGGCTGACTGTAGAGGGTTAGTTCCTTGCGGATCGCGTGGTAGTTCGACACCGGGTCGGCACCGTCCGTCGGGAACGGCTCGACCAGGTGGATCAGTACCCGCGTCCGCTCGACGTGTCGCAGGAACTCGTGGCCGAGGCCGATGCCCTGGCTCGCCCCCTCGATCAGCCCCGGCAGGTCCGCCAGCACGAACGCCGCGTCGCCGCCGAGCGTGACGATGCCGAGGTTCGGGTGCTTGGTGGTGAACGGGTAGTCGGCGATCTCCGGCGTCGCCCGGCTCAGGCGAGACAACAGCGTGGACTTGCCGGCGTTCGGGAAGCCGATCAGCCCGGCGTCGGCGATCACCTTGAGTTCCAGGGAGACGTGCCGCTCCTCGCCCTCCCCGCCCGGCTCGAACTCGCGCGGGGTGCGGTTGGTCGCGGTGGCGAACGCCTTGTTGCCGCGGCCGCCCTTGCCCCCCTGGCCGACCGTCACCTCGTCGCCGACTTCGACCAAATCTTTGAGGACGTTGCCGCGGTCGCGGTCGCGGACGATGGTGCCGGGCGGGACGGGGATGATGAGGTCTTGCGCGTCCTTACCGGTGCAGAGGCTGGTGCCGCCCGGCTCGCCGCTCCTGGCGCGCCAGTGCTTCTTGTGGACCAGTGGAGCGAGGTTGTCCGCGTTGGCCACGGCCCGGACGATGACCGACCCGCCGCGGCCGCCATCGCCGCCGTCGGGGCCGCCCTTGGGGACGTACTTCTCCCGCCGGAACGACACCATCCCCCGGCCGCCGTTGCCGCCCTTGACGTACAGCTCGACGCGATCGACGAACATTGGTAGAGTTCCAAGTTCCAGAGTTCCAAGTTCCAGGTCAGGGTCCGAGTTGGAACTTGGAACTCTGGAACTTGGAACTCTCTCATTCTACATCCGCTCGACGGTTCGGATGCCGAGCAGGTCCAGCCCCTGATGAATCACGCGGCCGGTCAGGTCCACGAGGAGCAGGCGGCTGTCGCGCAACTCCGGCGACGCGGCGGTCAGCACCGGGCAGCTCTCGAAGAAGCCGCTGAACGCCTTCGCCAGGTCCCAGAGGTAGCCGGTAACATGGTGCGGCATCAGCTCAGCCGCGGCGGTCAGCAGGGAGTCCTCGAAGCGCAGCAGTTGCAGCAGCAGCGCCCGCTCGGCCGGGTGGGTGATGACGACGGCCGGCGGGTCGGCGCGGAAGCGGGCCTCGTCCACCTGCCCCTTGCGGAAGATCGCCCGGCAGCGGGCGTAGGCGTACTGCATGTACGTCCCGGTGTTCCCCTCGGTGGCGAGCATCTTCTCCGGGTCGTACTTGTAGTCGCTGGTCCGGTTCTGGCTCAGGTCCGCGTACTTCACCGCTCCGACGCCGACCGCCTCGGCGATGTCCCGGATCGTTTCGTCCGACAGGTCCGGTACGTCGTGGCCGTGGGCCTTCCGGTCCGCGTAGCTCTCGCGGTACTTCTGCAGCCCGAGCTGCGTCGCCTCGTCGATCAGGGGGAGCAGTTCGGCCGCGTTCCCCTCGCGGGTCTTGAGCGGTCGGCCGTCCTTGCCCAGCACCGAGCCGAAGCTGACGTGCTGCATCTCGACGGTCTCATACCCCCAGCGGCGGGCCTGGGCGAAGAACGTCTTAAAGTGCAGCGCCTGGCGGAAGTCCACCACGTAGAGCATCGCGTCCGGGCGGAAGTGCTCGACCCGGTACTTCACCGTGGCGAGGTCGCTGGTCGTGTAAGTGAACGCTCCGTCGCGCTTGCGCAGGATCGCGGGCGGCTCCTCCTTCTTCTGCTCCTCCTCGGTTCGGGGGATTACTCCCTTCGCGTTGGGAATGACGACCGCCCCCTGGCTCTCGTGGGCGATCCCCTTCGCCAGCATGTCCGCGACTACGCCGGAGAGCCGGTCGTTGTAAAAGCTTTCGCCGTGCTCGTAGTCGAACGGCAAGATTCCGAGGCGTCGGTAGACGCGGTGGATCGCCTCCAGGCAGTGCGGCATGAACTGCTTCCAGAGTGCGACGGTTTCCGGGTCGCCAGCGTGGAGCTTGGCCGTCTCCCGGCGGCACGCCTCGGCGACCGGGTTGATCGCCTCCTCCTCGTCGTCCCCGCCGCCGGTCGCCGTGATCTCGCTGCGGACCTGGATATAGAGCCGAGTTAGCTCACGGACCGGATCGGCCTTGTACGCTGCCTGGTCGAGGAAGTGGCGGTATCCGTGGATCAGCATCCCGAACTGGGTGCCCCAGTCGCCGAGGTGGTTGTCGGTGACGACCGAGTGCCCGAGGAACCGCAGCAGCCGCGTCAGGGCGTCGCCGATGATCGTGCTGCGGAGGTGGCCGACGTGCAGCGGCTTAGCCACGTTCGGGCTGCTGTAGTCGATCACGTACCGACGCGGCGTTTCGGGCGCCGACACCCCGAGGCGGGCGTCAGCTGCCATCGCACGGACCTGCGACGCCAGCCAGGAATCCTTCAACTTCAGGTTGATGAAGCCCGGCCCGGCGACCGTGGCGGACTCGATCACGTCGTTTGGTGGAAGGTTGCCGACGATCTCGTTCGCCAACTCCGGTGGCTTGCGGCCGAGTTGCTTCGCCAGCTTCATGGCGAAGTTCGCCTGGTAGTCGCCGTTCTTCGGATCGGTCGGCCGCACCATCCCGAGGTACTCGGTCCGCTCGGCATGGTCCGGCACCAGCACGGCGAGAGCCGGCTCAAACAGCGAACGCACCTGGGACAGCAGGCTCATGACCGCACTCGTTCGGGGCCGAAAAGAGGCAAACCCACCCGGAAGACCCGGGTGGGCCGCACGAGGTTCAATCTTAGCAAGCTCACGGACGGCCGTCCGTGGGCTTGGGTGGGTGTGTTTAATCCATCTCTTGCTCCCAGTCGATCCGCTTCGCGTCGGCCCAGAGTTCCGCGAGCTTGTAGTACTCGCGGGTGTCCGGGTCGAACACGTGCACCACGACATCCCCGTAGTCTTGAACGACCCACTTGCTGGCGTCGTACCCCTCGACGCCGAGTCGCGCGTCCCCCACCGACCGCAGGGCGGCGTCGGTCTCTTCGACGATCGTGTGCACCACCCGCCGGCTTGGGCCGGTGGAGATCACGAAGTAGTCGAAGAGCGGGGTGAGCGGTCTCAGGTCGAGGACGACGACCTCCTGCCCCTTGTTGTCGGCGGCGGTTTTCGCCGCCAGACAGGCCCGGTGCAGGGCCGACGGCAGCTGCGGACGTGGGGTGACGGGGGCAACGCTCGCCCCGGTCGAGGTGGGCACCGAATACGGGATGGCGATGCTGCTCAAGTGACCTCCCTCAGGGTGCTACCTCGGGGGGTCGCTGGTGCCGAAGGGGAGCAGCGCGTCGCGCCTGGTCCTTCGTGGTCAACCTCCCGAGGTCCAAACAGGTGTCGAACTGGGTCAAAAAGCACACTCGCTGCGCGGGCAAACCCGCACCACCTTTATCATCCGTGCGCTCTGGGCCAATTTCAAGCGGCTTGGGAATTTTCGCCCCCGGCCGGCCCGGCCGACGGTCGGCACGCCGGAACGACCCGGACGGCCTTCGGCGGGCGTGGATGATGGACACCGCCCGGTCGCCCGGGTTCGGTTCCGCTATACCGTTTCTGAGGAACAACCCCCGTGTCAGGATTCCACGTTCCCGGGAACGGCCCATGAAACCGAAGGTGCTGATCGGCCCCGCGCCGCTCAAGGAGATCGAACCGGTGTACGGCCCGTTGCTACGCGAGGCCGGGTTCGAGTTGGTTTTCCCCGCCCGCAACGTGCAGATGACCGAGGGCGAGCTGCTGGAGCAGCTGCCCGGGTGCGTCGCCAGCCTGGCCGGGTCAGAGCCGTACACCCGGCGGGTGATCGAGGCGGCGGCGGCGGCGGGCCTGCGGGTCATCGCTCGGGCCGGGGTCGGCTACGACGGGGTGGACGTGGACGCGGCCACCGCCCACGGCATTCCGGTGTGCATCGCCCCCGGGACCAACCAGGACGCGGTCGCCGAGCATACGTTCATGCTGATCCTGGCCCTGGCGCGGAACCTGGTCGCGCAGCACACGCTCGTTAAGCAGGGCCAGTGGCCGCGGCGCGCGAACCAGCCGATCCGCGGGCGGACGCTTGGCGTGGTCGGGTGTGGGCGGATCGGCAAGGCGGTCATCCTCCGCGGGCTGTCGTTCGGCATGACGGTCGTCGCCCACGACCCGTGCGGCGACCTGGCGTTCCTGGAGAAGTACGGCGTCCCGATGGTGTCGTTCGAGGAAGTGCTGCGGCAAGGGGACTACGTGACGCTTCACATGCCGATGTTGCCGGGGACGCGGCAGGTCATCAACGCGAAGACGCTCGCCCTGATGAAGCCGACAGCGTTCCTCATCAACACGGCCCGCGGCGGCGTGGTGAACGAGGCGGACCTGTACGACGCGCTCAAGAGCAAGCGGATCGCCGGGGCGGGGCTGGATGTATTCGAGGAGGAGCCGCCAGAGGGCAGCCCACTCTTGACGCTCGACAACGTGGTGCTGACGGCCCACACCGCCGGCGTGGACCAGCAATCCCGCGACGACATGGCCCGCGTCGCGGCGCAGGCGATCGTCCGGGTGCTGAGCGGCGACTGGCCCGAGGATTGGGTGGTCAACCCGTCGGTCCGTCAGAAGTGAGTCGCAAGTCACAAGTCCTCAAGTCTCAAGTCGGGAACTCTGGTTCGACTTGAGACTTGAGGACTTGTGACTTGCGACTATGACTGCAATTCTTCCCACCGAGCCTTGTAGTCCGCCAGGAACTTTTCCCCCGCCTTCGGGTCGAACGACTTGCCGTACTCGCAGAGCGTGTAGCGGTCGTAGCCGATCCCCTTGAGCCGAGCGAACAGGTCGCGGTACGGGTACTTGCTGGTCAGGTCGTTGATGTGGCACGACTTGATGTGCTTCGCCAGCAACTCGAACCCGTCGGCGAGGGAGCCGTCTACCAGGTCGGTGGGGTTCGAGTTCCAGCAGGCGCCGACCGCCGGGTGGCCGCAGGCGTCCATGATCCGCCGCATGTTCTTCGGTAGCGCGGTGACGCGGCCGTGGACCTCGACCCAGATTTCGATGCCGGCGTCGGCCGCGGCCTTGCCGCAGTCGATGAGCGCCTTACCGATCTGGTCGCACGCCTGCTCCGGGGTGTGCCCCTTGGCGACGCCGTTGGGCCGGACCTTCACCCCCTTGCCGCCGAGGTCGCGGACCAGACCGACGAACCGCTTGCAGTCCTCGACGTTCTTGCGCACGACGGCCGGGTCCGCGGACTGGAACTCGCAGACGCTGCCGCAGCTCAGGAACGTAACGCCGGAGTCCGCGAACTGCTTCTTCACGTCCCGGCGCCGGGCGGCGGACAGCGTCGGCTCGACGCCGTGCTTGTGGGTGGTGCGGCACTCGACCGCGGCGATGCCGTCCTGCTTGCAGATGCGGAGGATGGTCGGCAGGTCCCAGTCCTTGGCGACGTTGTAGGTGACGAGGCCGAGCCGGAACTTCGGCTCCCCGGGGGCCGGGGCGGGCGCGGAGCGGACCCAGGGGGCCGCGACGGCAGCTCCGGCGGCGGCCAGGAAAGAGCGGCGGGAGAGGTGGGACATCGGTACGCACCGTGAGTTTGGGGGACCGAACTCATGATCCCGACCGGGGATGCGGACGCAAGCGGAAAAAGTTCGGGCCGGGAGGCAATAACCCGCCCGGCCCGCGCATCGTACTGTCAGAAAAGGTCGGTCGGCCACGGGGCTTGGCAGCGTCCCCACAGCCGGCCGGCCTTCTCTATTTGCGCTCGCGCAACTGTCGCACCTCGGCCCGCAGGTCGGCCAACTCCCGCAAGACACGGTCGAGCTTATCGTCGGCGGCGGAAGTCCGGGGTGGGTCGGGCACGGGCAGACCCTTCAGCTTCAACTCCAGTTCCATCGCCAGCCGGGACAGTTGCCGGGCCATCTCCCGGTTCGCTTGCAGTTCGGTAGTCAGCCGTTGGATTTCCACGGACTGATTGCGGTCATCGGCCTTGGCTAGTGTCGCAACGATCTCGTCCCGTCGTTTGCGGGCGGCTTCGATGGTTCGCTGATTCCGCCGTAGGTCGGCCTCGGCCTCGGCCAACTGGCGCTGGATCGGAGCGAGTAGGTCGTCTCGTATCGCCTTCTTGGCGGCCTCGTGGGCGGCAGTGCGGGCGTGTTTTATCTCCGTGGCGAGTTGCCCGAGCTTGGCTACCAACTCGCGGACGGCCGGCGTGTCCTCCTTCGTCGTTGACAGTTTGGCGAGTTCGCGGGATAGCTGCGCGTGGGTTTTCTCCAGCGTTAAGAGCTTCTCCAGTTCAGGGGTTGATACACGGGCGATCTGTAGCGGGGAGATCAGCTTGGCCTCAGCCTCCTTGAGTCGATTGCGGTGATCCTCGACCCGTTGCTCGGCCGACGGCACTTCCAGTTCGGTCCGAAAGATCGTCAGCTCCGCCTCGGTCAGGACCGCCCCCAGCGCATGAATCACTTGGGGGTTCAACTCCTCCCGCTGCTTGCGGATGATGACTTGCTGATATTCCTCGGCAAGGGCGTACAGCTTCTCTCGCTCCTTCAAGAGTTGGTCGATAGTGCCAGCGAGCTCCCTCCGCCGGTCCTGCTCGGCACGGTCCTTGTCGGCAGGCGTCGGACCCCGCGGGGGCTTGTTGGGCTGGGTCGGTGTAGCGGCGACCGGTGCGGCGCCGGCTCTGGGCTTCGGGTCGTCGGCCATTACCGCGATCCCGGTGCCGACTCCCGTCGCCGATAACATCACCGCGGCCCACGCGGCCGTCGCTTTGCGGAACCCCATGCGAAGTACCCCCTCGGCCAGTTGAACGGACGCGCCCGGTACGGCCAACCCGGACGCGAATCGGATCGCTGTCGAGACGCACGCCGCGACCGCTTCCGTCGAGATCACCTCCACGCCCGACCCGGCGACCGCCGCCAGCGTGGCCGGCATGGCGATGCCGCGGCGGGTCAGCCGGGCCGCCAGCCGTTGCCGGGCGGTCGCAAGTCGGGAGAGGACCGTACCCCGCGGGATGCCGAGTAACCGGGCCGCGTCCTCGGTGGTGCGGCCGTCGAGGTAGCACAGCACCACCGGCAGCCGGAACCGGTCCGGGAGGCGGTCGATCTCCGCGTCAAGGATCGCGCGGAGGTTGGCGTCCGGGGTTGGTGATGACCGGCCCGGCAGGTCAACCGTCAGCGGTTCGATGCGCCTGTGCCGTTTCGCGGCGCGGACCGCCGCCCGCCGTGCTACCCGGTGCAGCCACCCGGCCAATGACCCGCCGGCCCGGATCGAGTCGGCCTTGCGCGCCAGGATCAGGAACGCCGCCTGGAAGGCGTCCTCGGCCAGATGCACGTCGCGGAGGATTCGCCGGCACGCGCCGAACACCATCGGCCCGTGCCGCCAGACGAGCAGTTCAAACGCGGCCTGGTCCTGGTCCCGGGCGAAGCGGGCCAGTAGCTCGGCGTCGGACACCGGGTCCGATTCGCCGGTCGGCTGCCGGGCGAGGCGGCGGAGCAGGGGCCAGGGGTTCGGGCGCATCGGGTCTGTCCTGGGACCGCAGCCGTCCCGGCCGTTCTTGCTCTGCCTGTCAATTTACTTGTGTGTTCCCGGAGGTCCCCGACCAGCGTAGCAAGAGCGGCCGGGACGGCCGCCGTCCCAGGGATTGAGGCACCGACCCCGCGAGCGATTCGATCTTTTCCGCTCATTTCTTCGGCGGGTCGGCCCGCGACGTGTGGTCGTGGACGATCTTCCAGCCGTCTGGAAACTTCCGCAGAATCAGTGTAAATAGCCCCTCGAACGTCTCCTTGGACGTGACTAGCTTCCACCGGGCGCGGGCCAGCGCCGTCTCCGGACCGAGTTTCTGGACTTCCATCTCGGTGAAGCTGAGCTTGCCCATCTCCTTGCCGTCGGCCTGGTAGGACTTGCGGTAGCGCTCGGCGACCGCCTTGCGACCCTTCGTGACCGTCCCGCCGGAGTAGAAGGTCAACTCGTCGCTGTCCCAGTACGTGCCCAGGAACCGGTCCAGGTCCCCCTTGTTCCACGCCTCGACCTGCTCCTTGAGCACCCCGCGGACGGCGTCCGCCGGCTTGTCTCCTCCGTCCGCGGGCCACGCCGGCAGGGCGATTAGCACACACACGAGCGGCATGCTCATGACTAAACTCCTGGTGGGTATCGGGATACCACCCCGGCCGATCGTACCACACCCCAGGGCCGTTCAAAGGTCGCTGGTCGGCGGGCCGCCACGGAGGGCGGCCCCTACGAACCCCGACGCGGGTAGGGGCCGC
>DASSAT010000632.1:0-11525 GCA_035699305.1 Fimbriiglobus sp.
AGGGGGACACGGATCAAGGTAAGCAGAAAGGCGGTCCCGCGGCAACAACGCATCCGGGCCACCACCGGCAACCCGGACGGCGACGCTCACGGGTTGGCTCCACTGTGGTGGGGACCGGGCTGTTCGATATGTAGCCTGGCGGGGCGAAAAGAGAAGCCCCGGCGGGTCCCGCCGGGGCCGGGGTGTGGAAAAAGTACCCACCCGTTGTAAGAACGGGTGGGTGGGGTGGCCGCCGACTCGTGGGCGGCGGCAACCTACTTGAGCGGCGAGTAGTCGGTCGGCCGGAGCACCTCGGCCTTCTTGCCGTCGGTAGCGGTGATCGTCCCGGTGGTCGGCTTCATCGCCGGCTGGCCGAGGGCGACGAGCAGGATCGGGTCCGTCGGCGTGGTCGCCTTCGTCGGCTCGCCGGTCCGGGCCAGCAGCGCGACCAGCGTCACGTCTGACCCGGGTTGCGGGCTGTGCAGGGTGAAGAACCCGACGGCGGTCATGCCCTGCTCCCGCAACTCCTTGGAACCGTTGGCCCGGAGCTGCGCGTGCATCCGCTCCGCGTCCGCGGCCCGCACCGTGCTGACCCGCAGCTCGAACGTCCGCGGTCGGCGGGCCGAACCCGCGGCGACGACCGGGCTGTAGTCGGTGGGCGTCAGGAACTCCTCCTCGATGTACTTCACCAGCTTGCCGTGCCGGTCGGAGGTCTTGCGGGCGTGGACCCACTCGGGGTCGGTGGCCAGCGACCGCCAGGAATCGTCCCGGGCCGCCCGGCTGGGGTAGGCGAGCAGGAAGACCAGCTTGTTGTCCGGGTTGCCCTTCGGCGACCAGAACCCGACCGGCGTCATGCCGTGCTTCCGGTACAGCCGCAGGGCGTGGTCGCGGAACCGGGCGTTGAGGGCGTCGAGCTGACCCTCGGCGGCGTAATAGGTCCGCAGCTCGAACACCCGGGTTTCCCGGGCCGGGGAGGCCGGCGGGGCGGGCGATTGAGCCAGGGCCAGGGACGCCGTGGCCGCAGCGGCGATGCTGGCGACCAGGAACCGGTTCACGGGAACACTCCTTACGGGCGCTGCGAGGGCCGGGCGGGTCGGCGGCCCGGGTCGTCTAGGACTGGTGAGGATCACGGACGGGCAAACCGTGCCGACTGCCAACGTTCGTCTCCTGCTATCAGGAGATACGACCGAAAAGTTGCTACCTTTCGCGGGGCCGTGTGCTTTTTCCGATCGCATCGTGCGGCCCCGAACCGTCCGCCGGACGGTGTCGTCGGGATTACACAGGTGCAGACGGCGTGCCAAAACCGCCGGCCCGAACGGGCCTCGCCCGTTGCGGTGGGGCCGCGGCGGGATAGGATTGGGGTGTCGGCTTCCCTCCAGCTGATCCCTCCCACCCCGGACCGACCCATGTCGCTCACCCGCCGCCAGTTCGTCCGCTCGTCCGCCGCCCTGTCCCTGACCGCCGCCGGGTTCGCCCGCGCGGCCGATCGTCCCGGCGACAAGGTCCGCGTCGCGGTCATGGGGGTCCACGGCCGCGGCAAACAACTTCTGCCCGTGTTCCTGGGCCAGCCGGACGTTGAAGTCACGCACCTCATCGACCCGGATGAGTCCGTCGTCCCGGCGGCGCTGGCGGTCGTGGGCAAGAAGCAGTCCGCCGCGCCGAAGGTCGAGAAGGACGTGCGGCGAGTGCTGGAAGACAAGTCGGTGACGGCCCTGGTGGTCTCGGCCCCGGACCACTGGCACGCGCTGGCGACCGTCTGGGCCTGCCAGGCGGGCAAGCACGTCTACGTCGAGAAACCGGTGTCGCACAATCTGGTCGAGGGCCGGCGGATGGTCCAGGCCGCCCGCAAGTACAACCGGGTGGTCCAGGTCGGCACCCAGCGGCGAAGCGCCGAGCACGTCCTCGCCGCCCGGGAGTTTGTCAAGTCGGGCAAGCTGGGCAAGGTGCCGTTCGCCCGGACGTGGATCGCCGGCAACCGCCCGTCGATCGGCAAGAAGAAGGACGCCCCGGTGCCCAAGGGGGTGGACTACTCACTGTGGCTGGGGCCGGCGGCGGACCGGCCGTTCAACCCGAACCGGTTCCACTACAACTGGCACTGGTTCTGGGACTACGGCACCGGCGAGCTGGGCAACAACGGCATCCACGGCCTCGACGTGGCCAGGCTGGTGCTCGGCCTGGACGCCCCGACCCGCGTCACCAGTTCCGGCGGCAAGTACTTCTACAACGACGACCAACAGACGCCGGACACGCAGCTTGCGGCGTTCGACTTCCCCGGCTGCACGCTGGTGTGGGAGCACCGCATCTGGGCGAAGACCGGGCTGGAGGGGTCGCCGTTCGGGGTGGCGATGCACGGGGAGAATGGGACGCTGGTTTTCGACGCGAAGGGCTGGCACGTCAAGTACGGCGTCGAGGCGTCGCACAAGGAAGCTGGCGGCCTGATGGCGGCGCACGTCCGAGACTTCCTCGACCGCATCCGCGACGGCAAGACGCCCAACGCCGACATCGAGGAGGGGCACAAGAGCACCCGGCTATGCCACCTCGGCAACATCGCCTACCGGCTGGGCAAGACGCTGCACTTCGACGCCGCGACCGAGACGACCGGCGACCAGGAGGCCGACAAGCTGCTCGCCCGCGAGTACCGCGCCCCGTTTACGTTGCCGACGGTGTAGGACCGAATGGCTTCGCCGAGATCGTACCATCGACTCATGGATGGTTGACCGGTTTTCAGCCGCGGAGCGGCTGAAAACCGGTCAGGGCCGCGCCCCGATCAGTCTCACCGCTCGACGGATCACCCGCCGCGGCAGCGACGCTGCCCGCCGCCACGCCGACCCCGCAGTGGCCCGCCACCGGCCGACCGGGCACCCGTCCTTCACCACGATCAGCCCCAGCGACGTGACGACGTACCCGTACAGCAGCAGCTTCAGATGCGGTTCGTCGCGGTACGGCGGAGGGTCGATCCGGTGGTCGAGCGGGCCGGACCCGGGGTCGTAGTCCACCTCGATCGCGTGCCCGGCGGATCGCAGCCGAGCTGCGAGGTCGTCGATGTCACGCCGGCGGTAGATGACGTCGTGCCCCTCGGCGACGGTGAAGGTGTTCGAGCTGAGGTTGAACTCGGTGGTGTGGACCGCCACCCCGCCGGGCCTCAGGCAGTCCATGGCCCGCTCGACGAACCGCGTCCCCTGCTCCAGCGACCCCAGGTGCTCGAACGAACACGCCGACCAGCAGAAGTCGTAGCCGCGTAGTTCCGCCGGCAGGTCGGTCATGTCCACCGCCCGGTAGCTCACCCGCTCGGCGAACGCGGTCGGGTCGAAGGCGTATGGCTTGCTGAGGCGGTCGGCGCAACCCGCGTGCTGGTCGGTCCCGACCCAGCCCTGGGCGACCGCCGAGTCGGGGGCCATGTCGGTGGCCAGCACCTCGCACCCGAGGCTGGCGAACAGGGCCGGCAGCGGCTCCCGGCCGACCGCGAACCCCAGCCCGCGACGCCCCGGCCCGAGTACGCCCCGCTCGCCGAGCGCCTCCGCGATGAAGCACCACTCCCACAGCTTGCGGTGCATCTTCGGGGTGCCGTCCGGCCTGACGTGGCCCGGGTCGATCCGGCGGACCCACTCGACGAACGCCGGCGACTTCAGGGCCGCCTGGGTGCAGAGGCTCGACTTCAGGCGGGGGTGAGGCACGGACGGGTCCGGGGCCATCGGCGGATCAGGGCTGGTGTTTTATGCCGACCGGTTCGGTCGCGTCAACGCGGCCTGTGACTGGGGACTGGCGGCCGACCGGCCCGTTCATTATGATCCACCAACGTCGAGGAGACGCGACACCCCGCCCCACGCCGGCCCCGCCCGGCCCCTCCCATCCCGAGGTCGCAACGATGGCGTACCGCCTCCTGCTCTCACCGGTTGTCGTGGCTGTCGGTCTGGCGCTGGCCGCCGGCCGCGCCGACGCGGCCGACCCGCCAAAGGGGTTCACCGCGCTGTTCAACGGCAAGGACTTCACCGGCTGGCATGGCTGGGCGATCCACGAGAAAGGCGGCAGCCCCGCCGACCTGGCCCGGCTTAGTCCGGCCGAGCGCAAGGCGAAGATCGCCAAGTGGACCGCGGCGGTCAAGGACCACTGGAAGATCGAGGACGGCGAGATCGTCAACCCCCACAACTCCGGGCCGTTCCTGGCCACCAACAAGGAGTACGGCGACATCGAACTGCTGCTCGAATGGAAGATCACCCCGAAGGTGGACAGCGGCCTCTACCTGCGGGCCACCCCGCAGATTCAGGTCTGGGACGCGACCGAACCGGACCCGCGGGGCCTCGGCAAGGCCAAGGGCAGCGGCGGGATGTGGAACAACAAGGCCGGCTCCCCGGGCCGGGATCCGCTGGTCAAGGCCGACAACCCGCCCGGCCAGTGGAACAAGTTCCGCATCATCCAGGTCGGCGACGTGACCACCATCTACCTCAACGGCAAGCTGGTGGTGGACCACGCGAAGCTGCAGAACTTCTGGAAGAAGGGGGCGCCGCTCCCGAAGACGGGGGCGATCATCCTCCAGACCCACCCGCCCGAAGGCGAAATCCGCTGGCGGAACATCTTCGTCCGCGAGATCCCGCCGGACGAGGCGAACGAAATCCTCCGTAAGAGCGCCGGCACCGGGTTCCGGCCGGTGTTCGACGGCAAGACGCTCGCCGGGTGGGAAGGCGCCGTCCAGAACTATGAGGTGCGGGACGGCGCCATCTCCTGCAAGCCGAAGAAGGGCGGCGTCCTGTACACCACGGACCGGTACACGGACTTCGCGGTGCAGTTAGAGTACAAGGTGCCGCCGGGCGGCAACAACGGGCTGGCGATCCGCTACCCGGGCAAGGGCCAAGGCTCCTACGACGGCATGTGCGAGTTGCAAATCCTCGACGACGACGCCGCGAAGTACGTGAACAAGCTCGACCCCCGGCAGTTCACCGGCTCGGCCTACGGGATGGCGGCTGCGACCCGCGGCCACGGCCGCCCGGCCGGCGAGTGGAACTTCATGCTGGTAACGGTGCAGGGGCCGACCATCCGGGTCGAGCTGAACGGGGCGACGACTCTGACCACCGACCTGAGCCAGGTGACCGAGTACATGGGCAACCGCAAGCACCCCGGCAAAGACCTCAAGGAGGGGCACTTCGGGTTCTGCGGCCACAACGACCCGGTCGCTTTCCGAAACATCGCCATCAAGCCGATCCCGGCAAGCCCCTCGCGCTAGTTTGTCTGGTGGGGCAGGCATTCCTGCCTGCCCCGGCTGGCTCGGGCAGGCAGGAATGCCTGCCCCACTAACACCCCATCCCGCCCCCGCCAGGACCCATCCCATGACCCACCGCATCACCCGCCGGACGGCTCTTAAGGGCGTCGCTGCGAGCGTCGCCGCCCCGTTCGTCTACCGCGCCCACGCCCACGCCGCCCCGAGCGAGACGGTGCTGCACGTCAGCGTCGGCGCCAACGGCATGGCCCGGTCCGACATCCAGTCCCTGACCCGCAACAAGCACTGCAAGTTGGTGGCCGTCGCCGACGTGGACGAGCAGCGGTCCGGGTGGATCAAGAAGGCGTTCCCCGGTTGCCAAATCTTCACCGACTGGCGGGAGATGTTCGACAAGGTGAAGTTCGACTCGGCCAACGTGTCCGTCCCGGACCACATGCACGCCGCCCCGACCATGCGAGCGATCCGATCCGGCAAGAACGTCTACACTCAGAAGCCACTCACCCAGACGCTCTACGAGGCCCGGCAGCTCACCCGGGCTGCCCGGGAGAAGAAGGTCGTCTCGCAGATGGGCATCCAGATCCACTCCAGCCGCGAGCACCGGGCCGTCGTCGCGCTCATCCACGACGGGGCCATCGGCAAGGTCAAGGAGGCCCACAGCTGGAGCGGCAAGCAATGGGGCGATCCGGCCCCGCGGCCGGATCGCTCGGACCCGGTGCCGGCGAACCTCAGCTGGGACCTGTGGCTCGGGGTGGCGGCCGCGAGGCCGTTCCTCGGCGGCGGGTATTACCACCCCGGCAACTGGCGCAAGCGGCTGGACTTCGGCACCGGCACGTACGGCGACATGGGCTGCCACATCCTCGACCCGGTGTTCGGGGCGATGGGGCTGACCGCGCCGACAGCGGTCCTCTCCGCCGGCGATGCGCCGAACAAGTTCAACTGGCCGCTCAACTGCGAGGTGGCGTACACCTTCCCCGGGTCGAAGTACACGACCGACACGGCGACGGTGACGTGGTACAACGGCGACCGCCGGCCGCCGGCCGCGGTGTCGAAGCTAATCGCGCCGCACAAGTTCCCGCTCCAGGGGTCGGTCTACATCGGCACCGACGGGGTGCTGTTCTCGCCGTACATCGGGATGCCGGTGCTGCTGCCGGCCGAGAAGTTCCGGGGTCACAAGGCGCCGGACGTCGGTAGCGCCGATCACTACGGCCAGTTCGTCGAGGCGTGCCGCGGCAACGGCGCGACATCGGCCCCGTTCGACTACTCCGGCCCGCTGACCGAGATGGTGCTACTCGGCTGCCTGGCGACGCGGTTCCCGAAGACCAAGCTGGAGTGGGACGCGGCGAACCTGAAGGTAACGAACGTCGCCGAGGCGAACGAGGTCGTCCGCCGCAAGTACCGCGAGGGGTGGGAGGAAGCGGGGTTGTGACCGGCGAACCCCTCGCTGACGGTAGGGGGTGGGCGTTAACCCCTCCCCCGGCCCCTCCCCGAAGCGGGGAGGGGAGACAGACACAATCGCACCCCCTCTTTCTCCCCCTTCCCTTTTAGGGAAGGGGGTTGGGGGGTTAGGTGACGACCCCACCCCCTCGCTACCGCTCGGGGTTCGCCAGTTTCGTCGTGAACTGCTTGCGGAACTTCGCCACCTTCGGGGCGACCACGACCGCACAGTACGGCTGCGCCGGGTTGCCGCGGTAGTACCCTTGGTGGTAGCCCTCGGCCGGGTAAAACTCCGCGGCCGGCGCCACCTCGGTGACGATCGGGTTCGGAAACACCCGTTCCGCCGTCAACTCGGCGATCAACCCCTCGGCGGTCTTCCGCTGCTCGTCGGAGTGGGTGAAGATCACTGACCGGTACTGCGGCCCGACATCGTTGCCCTGGCGGTCCTTCGTCGTAGGGTCGTGAGTGGCGAAGAACACCTCCAGCACCTCGCGGTACGAGATCACCGCCGGGTCGAACGTCACCTGAACCACCTCGGCGTGTCCGGTCCGCTTGCCGCAGACCTGCTCGTAGGTCGGGTTCGGGACGTGGCCGCCGGCGTACCCGGAGACGATCGACTCGACGCCGCGCAGTTGCTCGAACACCGCCTCCAGGCACCAGAAGCATCCGCCGCCCAGGGTGGCAACCTCGGCCATCGCAGACCCCCTACAGGGACGCCAGGAACATTCGCACCGCGGTGGTGAACTCGGCCGGGCACTCCATCGCGCTCAGGTGCCCGGCGGTCGGGATCACGTCGAGCCGGGCGTCCGGGATGGCGGCGGCCATCGCCCTCGCCCCGTCCGGCGGGGTCAGCGCGTCCTCGGCCCCGACGACCACCAGTGCCGGAACCCGGATGGTCGGCAGCAGTGCTGTCGAATCCGGGCGGTCACGCATCGCCGCGAGCGCGGCAGCGATGCCGTCCGCGGACTGAGCGGTGCCGATCCGCAGGACTTCGCCGACCACATGTGGCCGGTTCTTCCGAGTGAACTCGCCGAGCAGCTTCGGCAGCATCTGCTCGACCACCGCGACCGACGACTCACTCCGGGCGAGGGCGATCGTCTTGTCGCGGTTCGCCTTCGCCTCGGCGGTGTCGGCCTCCGCCCGGGTGTCCGCCAGGACCAGCCCGCGCAGGCGGTCGGGGTACTTCCGGGCGAACGCCAGTGCGACGTACCCGCCCATCGACAGCCCGCCGAGCACGACCGGCTGTGCGATGCCGATGCCGGGCAGGAACGCGGCCAGGGCGTCGGCCATCGCGTCCATCGTCCAGCCGCCGGCCGGGACCGGGGAGCCGCCGAACCCGAACAGGTCCGGGGTGACGACCCGGAACCGGTCCGCCAGCCCGCGCTGGGCCGCCCACATCTCCCGGCACAGCGGGAAGGCGTGCAGTAGGACGACCGGCCGGCCGTCGCCGACCGCCTCGTAGGCCAGGGTGACGCGGCCGTCCGGGGTGCGCCAGGTGTCCATCGCCGCCTCCGCGGGTGTCGGGCCTGTGCTGCTATGGATAGCCCACCGGCCCCGCCGGCACCAACCCGCTGCGGCTACTTGCTCGCCTTCAGTTTCTTACTCCCCTCTCACCGCTGGGGAGAGGGGCCGGGGGTGAGGGGTGTCTCGAAGAACCTAACCCCCCGGCCCCCTTCCCTAAGAGGGAAGGGGGAGAAGATTCCGGCTCCCCCTCCCCGCTTCGGGGAGGGGGTTGGGGGGAGGGGTTGAGCACCCCACCCCTCACCCCTATCGACCGATCCCCAGCGGGGAGAGGGGGACCAGAGTCGGGCCTCGAAGACTCGGCCCAACCTACTTGCACGCCTTCAGGAACGCGATCAGGTCGGCCAGTTCCTGCTTCGATAGCTGCTGGTCCAGCCCGCTGGGCATCACGGAGACGGTGCCGGGCGTCAGCTCGTCGATGTCCTTGCGGGGGATGCGTGCCTCCTCGGTGGCGCTGACCGTCAGCACCAGTTCGTCGGGGGTGTCGGCCTTGAGGACGCCCTGGAGCACCTTCCCGTCCAGGGTCGTCACCTTCAGCGGCTCGAAGCTGCGGACGAAGCTGGCGCTGGGGAAGACGATCGCTTCCAGCAGGTCGCGCTCGGCGCGGATGCCGCCGATCTTGGTCAGGTCGGGACCAACCTTGCCGCCGCGGTAGCCGATCTGGTGGCAGGTGAAGCACGCGGCCTTGGTGCTGTTGAAGACCTCGTGCCCCCGCTGGGCGTTGCCGTCCTTCAACCCCGCGAGCAGCGCCTCCAGCTTCGCCCGCTGGGCCGCGGCGTCGGCGTTCAGGGAGTGGTAGAGCGTTTCGGCCTTCGCCTGCACGGCCGGGCCGTACTTCGCCAGCCGCGGGCGGAGCATGTCGATCCGCAGGCCGGACCGCACCGACGAACCTTGCAGGGAGTCGAGGAGGACGACCCCGACCCGCTCCTGGGATGACCGGGCGAACGGCTCCAGTAACCGGTCGAGTTCCAGCGGCCCGGCGGACTTGAGCACGGCGGCCAGGGCGACGAGTTGGTCCGGGGTCAGTGTCGCCTTGGAGAGCACGTCGGCGGCGGCGGCCCGGGGGGCGACCGGCTGCTCGCGGTTGACGGCGGCGGTCAGCTCGTGAAACAGCGAGTCCGACAGCTTGCCCGGCCCGCCCGGCGCGGCGGCGAGCGCCTGGTAGCGGACCACGGTCGGCAGCTTCGGGCTGGTGCCGGCGGCCCGCAGCGCGGCGACGTACCCGGGCCGGGGCGGCTTCGGCGTGGGCAGCGCCCGGGCCAGGGCCACGGCGTCGGCCGCGAGGCCGGCGTCGCCCTCGGCGAGCACCGTTGCAACGGCCTCATACCACGCCGGCGGCGGCGGCCGGAGGCCGGACATGGCGGCGGCCTTCAGCGCGACCCGCCGGGACTCGGCGGACGCGGACGGGTCGGCCATCCGCTCGGCCAGCAACTTGGCAATGGCGTCCGACCGGGCGAACTTCGCTAGCCGCCCGGCCAATTCGTCGCGCTCGGCCGGGGTGGCGGACCTGGCGAACCGCTCGCGGAAGACGCCGGCCAGCGCGTCGCCCCATTCCGGGTGTCGGCCGACGACCCACCACGCCGCTTCGCGGATCGACGGGTCGGCGGCGGACAGGTACGCGGCGGCTTGCGGGGCGGTCAACCCGTCCTGGAGTTGGCCGAGGACGATCAGCGATTGCTTGCGGACCCGGGGCGACGGGTGCTTCAGCCCGGCCGCGGTCTGGGCGCGGTCGCCGATCTCGATCAGGGCGTAGGTCAGCGAGTGCTCCAGCACCCGGTCTATCGGGTCGGTGGCAAGCGAATCCAGGATCGCCGGCACGGTCGTCTCATCGCCGATCCGGCCGAGCGCCTCGGCGGCGGCGCGGCGGTTGTGCATCGACGGACCCTTGAGCAACTTGATGAGTTCGGGCACCGCCGCCTTGTCGCGCCACAGGCTGACGGCGTGGAGGGCGGCCTGGCGGACCGTCTCGTCCGGGTCGTGGAGTGCCGCGCGAACTTGTTCGCGGGCGTCGGGAGCGGTCGCCCGGCAGGCGGCCCAGACGAAGCTCAGTCGTTCTCGGGGTGAGCGGGCGGGGTTGTAGCGCGTCACTTCCCGCGGCAACTCGTTCCAGTGGGCGGCGGTCAACTCGATCGCCCGGTGCCGCACCGCCGGCCGGGGGTCGCTCAGCTTCGCCTCCCGCGGACCTTCGACCCGATGCGATCCCTTCTTCTTGATGCGGTAGATCGCTCCGAAAGCGTCCGGCTTGACCAGTTGTGAGGTCGGGCAGCAGAGCTTGTACCAGCCGCCGGTGTTCACCACCAGGAGTGAGCCGTCGGCGTCCTCGATCACGTCGGTGGGGTGGAAGTCCAGGCTATCCGAGACGAGGAAGTCGGTATCCACCGTGCGGAACGTCGCCCCGTCCGGGACCAGGACGTGCCGCGTGACTTTGTGCATGTTGAACGAGCAGGCGAACAGGTTGTTCATGTACTCCGGGCCGAACTGGTCGGACTCGAAGCAGTGCAGCCCGCACGGGGCGGCCGGCCCCAGGTGAGTCATCACCGGCATCAGGTTCGTGCTGGTCCACGGGTGCTCGTAAACCGGGTCGTGGTCCTTGCCGTAGACACCGCCGTAGACGGCGTGGATCAGCCCATCCCGCTTGCCGTCGGCCGGGCGCTGGAGGAACGTCGTCGTGAAGATGCGCTCGCCGCCCGGGGTGAAGGTCACGTCCACCGGGTTATCCATGCCGCCGGTCATCACCGGTTCGATGCCGGTGCCGTCCGGCCGGGCGCGGAAGATGTGCGCGGCGCGGGTGCTGAACTTCTTGCCGTTGGGCAGTGTGTACTCCTGGTGGGCGAACCCGCCCTTGGTCCAGTACACCCAGCCGTCCGGGCCACGGTAAGGGCCGTGCATGTCGTTGCCGCAGCCAGTCATCGTCTTGCCGTCGAACCACGTCTCGCGCTTGTCGGCTTTGCCGTCGTTGTCGGTGTCGGTGAACTTCGTGATGATTGGCGGGTTGCCGACGAACACCGACCCGCCCAGCCACATCACCCCCTCCGGCAGCATCAGCTTGTCGGCGAAGACGCTGCCCGCGTCGAACTTGCCGTCATTGTTCGTGTCCACGAGGCGCAGCAAGGTGTGCGGCAGGTCCACGATTTGCTTCTTGAGCGGTTCGTTGGTGCCGGACGCCTCGGTGACGAACAGATGGCCTTGCTCGTCGAACGCGGCGGCAACGGGTCGCTTCGTCAGGGGTGGACCGGCGACCTGTTCAATCTCGAATCCCGCCGGCAGGGTGAACGTCTGGCCGTTGAGCTTCACCTGAACGGTGGCGGGGTCCGCCGCGGTTAGCCGCGAGGCGAAGCCGAGCGCGGCGAACGCGACGCCGACGCGGAGGAGGTGGCGG
>DASSAT010000633.1:0-2652 GCA_035699305.1 Fimbriiglobus sp.
GAGCGGATCGGAAGACCGCTCGCTCCGCGAGCGGATCGGAAGACCGCTCGCGGAGCGAGCGGACTACATTAACCCACCTGCCACTCGTCGCCGGCCCAGTATCCGACCGACCGCTCCTTGGTGCCGGTCAACTCGCCGCGGACCAGCGCCAGCGCCAGCAGCGCACACCGCCGCACGGCCGGCGGCAGCTGACGCTCCGCGACCGCCGCGAACAGCTCCTCGCACTGCCGCTGCTTGCCGGCGGAGTTGACGTCCGCCTCCAGCGCCAGGTCCAGCCGGCCGGACTTCAGCGCGGTAATCACGGCGTCCCAGTACAGGCACGCCTTCTTCAACCACTGCCACCCGGCCGCCCGCGGCCGCGCCTCGGCGAGGAGTTCCTGAAGCCACGCGGTCAGGACCGCGTTCCGACACCAGAAGCCGAACCCGTGGTACTCGACGTAGCTGGTCATGAACGATCAACGAATGCAGACACGGACACCGGGTCCAGTGTAGCACCCGGCCGGCGGAGACGAGAGAGGCGGGGCGTGCTACTTGATGACGACGATCTGGCGGCCGGCCGCGGCCAGCCGGGACTTGGCTTCGCTCACCGCCGGCGACCCGTCGAGCCGGCCGCCGGTCGGGAACGCCGCGACCAGCGCCGCGATGTCCTGGCTCGACAGCTGGGAGAGTTCGCCGAGCCGCTTGTACTCGTTCGACCCGGGTGGAATGTCCTGGCTGGCCCGGGTGAGGTTCGGGACCAGCCCGTCGCGGACGACGGCGGCGACGTAGTCGCTCAACTCGGCCACCCGCTCGGGGTCGTCGGCGGGGGCGGCCTTCAGCGCGTTGGCCAGGTGGACGGCCGCCTGCCGGCACTCCTCGGCCCGGACCAGCGAGTTGCCGCCCTTCTCGGCCGACGACAGGTTCAGCCCGTGGTCGATGAACTGTTCCAGTAGCAGCCGGTTCCCTTCCAACTGCTTGAGCCGCCGGTCCACAAGCGGCGCGTGATCCTGGCCGGCCGCCCACAGGGACAGCCCGGCGAACAGGGTCAGGGTCAGGGCGGTGCGGGTCACGTCACACCCCCTTCGCCGGCACGGAGCCGGCCAGGCGGGGTTCCAGCTTCGAAAGCTCCTCGCGGACCCGCTGGGCGGTCCCGCGGATTTGCCGCAGGGGGAGCTTGTTGCCTTGCGGCGCGTTCTGCGCGAACGCGGCCAGGTCCGCCTCCACCGCCGCCATCTGTTCGATCGCGCCGCGGAGAAGTGCCTGCTGCCGGTCCGGCGGCAGTTGGCTGTCCTTGACCGCACCGGCCTGCCGGAGAAGTCCCTTCTCCGTCACCTTCTCGAACAGCCCGGCCAGCACCGTCAGGTCGGCCTGCGGGGCGTACAGGTAGACCCGCTTGATCTCGCTCTGGAGGTCCCGGGTCATGTCCGCCCACACCCGCATCCGCTGCTCGGGGGTATCGACCTTCGCCAGGGCGTCCTTGTCGGTGACGACGTGCCCGATCGTCTTCGTCAGCAGATCATGCCCGGCGACGGTGAGGGGTTCGTTCGGCTTCGGCGTCCCGTCGCCCCAGTAGGTGAGCCAGCCGACCGCGATCAGCACCGCGGCAGCCAGCCCGGCCGCGTACCGCCACCGACCGTTCTCCGCCAGGAACGCCGGCAAGTACAGCGCCGAGTCCCGGCGGACGACCGGCACCCGCTTGATGACCGGCCCGGCCTCGGTCGCCCGGTCGAGGAACGCGGCTTTCGTTTCCTCCGACGACGGCGGCACCGGGATCGCCTTGATCCAGCCGTCGAGCCGGACCGCCCGCGCCTGATACGCCCGGCAGGCCGGGCACTCGTCGAGGTGGCCGCGCAGCTCGTCCGGCACCCGCCGCAGGTCGGGCAAGGCGAGTAGCCGGTTTCGGATCGCATCGCAGGTCATGGGCGCACCAGCCTGGGACCGCGGCCGTCCCGGCCGCTCTTGCTACCCCGGTCGGGGGCGATCAACTGCATTCAGAGACCCCGACTCGCAAAGCAAGAGCGGCCGAGACGGCCGCGCTCCCAGGTTACTCGGGGTCCGCCTCGGCCTTCGCCGGCGGCAACAACTCCGGGGCCAGCACCTTCATCAACTTCTGCCGGGCCTTGAACACCCGCCACCGAGCCGTCTCCTCGGTGATCCGCAGCACCGCCGCGACCTCCCGGAAGGACAGCCCCTCGTCGGCCCGCAGCACCAGCGCCGCCCGGAACTCGACCGGCAGCTCCGCGATCGCCGTCGCCACCACCCGCAGCGCCTCTCGGTCGGCCGCGACGTCCGGCGGGGCGGCGACCGGCGACCCCGCCGTGTCCTCAGGGAGCGGGTGACTGGTCCGCCGCTCGGCCCGCTTGAGGTTGACGAAGTTGTTGTGCCCGATGCGGAACAGCCACGCCCGGAAGTTGCTCCCCGGCCGAAACGAGTCGAGCGCCGCGAGCACCTTCAGGAACGTCTCCTGAACCAGGTCCTCGGCCTTATGCCGGTCCCGGGTCAGGTGGTACAGCCAGCGGTACAGCCGGTCCCAGTACCGCTCGACCAATCGCCCGAATGCCTGACGGTCGCCCGCCTGAGCGGCCGCAATCCAGTCAGACTCCTCGCTGGCGGGGAGGAGCGGATCCTGCTCGGTTGGCACGCGGCGCGGCACGTCCGGGGTCCGGGTTGGGC
>DASSAT010000634.1:0-6607 GCA_035699305.1 Fimbriiglobus sp.
CTTCTCCCGCTTGCCGGCGCGGACCAGGTAGTCGCCGCGGTACAGGTACAGGGCGGCCCGGGTCAGCGCGAACTGCTCCTGAGCACGGGCGGTCGGGGCGGCCTCCCGGTCGAGCGCCCGGACTAGCGGGCGGGCCTGCTCCAGGAGTACGTAGCCGCTCTCCAGCCGCTGGGACAGGTCCAACACCCCGAGGTGGACCAGGGTGGTCGCCCGGGTCAACCGGTGGCGGTAGGGGGCGTTCGGCCGGGCCGCCAGCTCCTCGCCGATCCGCAAGGCGTGGGCGTGGTTCTCGACCGCCTTGGCGTGGTCGGTCCCCTCGTAGTACTGGCCCAGCGCGGAGTACGACTCGGCCAGGACCAGCTTCGACTCGTCGGCGGCGGGGTCGAGCTTGAGGGCGAGCTGGGCCAGCCCGACAGCGGAATAGTAGTGCCGGTAGGCGGTGTCGTATTCGCCGAAGACGGCGGCCAATCGGCCGAGGAACCCGACCGACTCGGCCCACCCGCGGGCGTGATCGGCGTCTTGGGGGAACTCGGTCGCCAGCCCCTTGCGGAGGCGGGCCGCCGCTTCGACCGCGTCCTGGCACTCCCGGTACTTGCCCAGGGCCAGGTATGCCGACGCCACCCGCATGTACGCCGTCGCCGCCTCGCGGCGCACGACCGGGTCGGGGCTGTCCTCCCAGACGAAGTACTTGAAGAAGGCGACCGCGTCCTCGAGCACCTTGCGCCGCTCGTCCTGGAGGTCGGGGTGCGTGGCCCACGGCTCGGCCGTCACCCGGCTCATCATCCGCTCGACCGCCTCGGCCGCCTGGCGGATGCGGGCGTAGGCCATCTGTCGCTGCCGCTCCAGCGCTTCCTTGGCGGCGAGCGCCTCCCGCCGGCGAGCGTCGGCGCTGCGGTGGGCGGCGTCGGCGTCGTCCCGCTCGCGCTGGAGCCGGGCGTTGGCGACCAGGACGACGGCCACGACCAGCACCAGCGACAGGGCGGAGACGGCCAGCCCGACCGCCACCGCCGGCCGCCGCCGGGCCGCCTTCCACGCCCGCTCCCAGGCGGGGACCGGCCGAGCCTGGATCGGCCGGCCGTCGAGGAACCGGTCCAGGTCGTCGGCCAACGCCGCGGCCGACGGGTAGCGCTTGGCCGGGTCCTTTTGCAGGCACGTCAGGCACACCGTCTCCAGGTCGCGCGGCACCTTCGGCTGGAGCCGGGCCGGGGCGACGGGGTCGTCGTGGACGGCGTGCAGGACGGTGTCCAGGGCGGTCGCCGCCAGGAACGGCGGGCGGCCGGTCAGGCACTCGTACAGGACCGCGCCCAGCGCGTACACGTCGGCCGCCGGGCCGACCGCCCGGCTGCCGCGCGCCTGTTCGGGGGCCATGTAGCTGGGGGTGCCCATGACCGCCCCGGTGCGGGTCAGGGCGGTGTCGGTGTCGCGGTCGGACCGGCGGGCCAGCCCGAAGTCAGTCACCTTCGGGGCGCCGTCGGCGGTGAAGAGGATGTTGCCCGGCTTGAGGTCGCGGTGGACAATCCCCCGGGCATGGGCGGCCTGGACCGCCCGGGCCACCTGGCCGATGACCGTGGCGGACTCGCGGGGCGGCAGCGGCCCGTCGGCGAGCGTCTGCGCCAGGCTGCCTCCGGGGCAGTACTCCAGGGCGAAGTACGGCCGGTCGCCGCACGCTCCGACCTGGTAGACGTGCACGATCCCGGGGTGCTGTACGGCGGCGACGGCCGCCGCCTCCGCCCGGAACCGCTGGCGGTCGGCGTCGGACGCGAACCCGCCGGCCAGCACCATTTTCAGCGCCACCCGCCGGTCCAGCGCTACCTGCCGGGCGAGGTACACGACCGCCGTCCCGCCGCGGCCGAGTTCCTGGATCAGTTCGTACCCGGGGACGCCGGGCTGCCCGGACGGCGGCGGGGTGCGCACCGCGTCATCGACCGTCTCCGACGGCGCGGGTGGGGCGCCCGGCGGGTCGAACCCGTCGGCCCAGGTGGTGGGGAAGTCGGGGTCGGGCATGGCGAGTCCCCTGGCGCGGACGGTAACATTCTCCCCGAAGTCGGCCCGGAATGCGAGTGCGGACCGCGGCGGCCGGGTCGCCGGGCCGGCCGCGGGGTCGTAAAGTTCCCCCGACCGGACCCGTCCTGATCTTTCGACGAACGAACCGATGTCCGAGTTCGCCTTCCAGCGCTGCATTCACCCGCACTGCGGGGCCACCGCCGACCTGGCGGACACCGCCTTCCAGTGCCCGAAGTGCGGCGGGCTGTTGGACGTCGGCTACGAGTGGGACCGGCTCCCGGTCCCGGCGTCGCTCAAGCATTTCGAGTCCAAGTGGGCCGATCGCGCCCACCCGCTGAACTTCTCCGGCGTCTGGCGGTTCCGCGAGCTGCTGCCCTTCGCCCCGGACGACCTGGTGATGTCGATCGGCGAGGGGCAGACGCTCTGCCAGCGAGCCGACCCGGTGGCCGCCTACGTTGGCCTCAAGCCGGGCGGGCTGTACCTCCAGTACGAGGGGATGAACCCGTCGGGCAGCTTCAAGGACAACGGGATGACAGCGGCGTTCACCCACGCCCGGACGGTCGGGGCCAGGCGGGCGGCCTGTGCGAGTACCGGCAACACCAGCGCCAGCCTGGCGATCTACTGCGCGGCGACCGGCCTGATGCGGTCGGTCATCTTCATCGGGTCCGGGAAGATCGCCTACGGCAAGCTGGCCCAGGCGCTCGACCACGGGGCGCTGACGCTCCAGATCGCCGGCGACTTCGACGACGCCCTCCGGCGAGTTCAAGAGGTCTCGCGACAGTTGGGTATCTATCTGGTTAATAGTGTAAACCCGTTCCGATTGGAAGGCCAGAAGACAATCATGCTGCGCGTCCTGGAGGCACTGCGGTGGGAGGTGCCGGATTGGGTGGTCGTGCCGGGCGGCAACCTCGGCAACGTCTCGGCGTTCGGCAAGGCGTTCGCCGAACTGACCGAACTCGGGCTGATCCCGGGGCCGCCGCGGCTGGCGGTGGTCAACGCGGCCGGGGCGGACACGTTCTACCAGCTCTACGAGAAGCACGGGCTTCGGTGGAACGGCGGCCGGCCGGACGAGAGGAAGGTCGCGGCGTACCTCAAGATGCTCGACGACGCCGGCCGCCGCGCGGACACGCTGGCCAGTGCCATCGAGATCAACCGGCCGGTGAACTTGCCCAAGGCGCTGCGGGCGCTGGACCGGTGCGGCGGGGTGGTGCGCGAGGCTACCGACCAGGAGATTCTCGACGCGAAGGCGAAGGTCGGGGCCGGCGGGCTGGGGTGCGAGCCGGCCAGCGCCGCCAGCGTGGCCGGGACGTTGAAGCTGGTCCGCGAGGGTGTCATTGGCGCCGACGAGCGGGTAGTCTGTATCTTGACGGGTCACGCATTGAAGGACCCGACCGCGACGGTCGCGTACCACACCAGTGACCCGAAGACGTTCGACGAGACGCTGGGCAAGCGTGGCGTGAAGCGGGTGGCGTTCGCCAACCGGGCCGTTCAGGTGCCCAACGACCTCGACGAGATCATCAAGGCGATCGAGCTTTACGCCTGACAACCCCCGGGTGACGTCATGCGGCGCGGCGTCTCGCTGATCGAGCTGCTGGTCTGCCTGGGCATCATCGCCATCATGGTCAGCCTGATGTTCCCGGCGATCCAGAAGGTGCGGGCGACGGCTAACGTGAGCGTCTGCCAGAACAACATGCGGCAGATCGCCCTCGGCATCACCATGTACCACGACACTTACCGCCACCTGCCCTACCCGCGGCTCTGCCCCGCGCCGTGGCAGGGTGGCAAGGACCCGCTCTGTACCCAGCTCTCTTCGCCGGTCGAATACACCGGGCCGAACGAGCTGTGGTGGTGTCCCTACGACAACCGGCCCGGGGCAACGGTGACGACCGCCCTGCCCGACTACACGCCGGGCGGGATGATCTTCCCGTTCGTCGGCAAGAGCCTCAAGGTGTTCCGCTGCCCGGACGCGGCCGACCGGACGCCCAGCAGCCCGACGCGGGGTCAGCGGTTCCAGATCGACTACGCGCTGATCCCGGAGATCGGCGGGCGGAAGCTCGGCGAGTACACCGGGGCCACGCTGGTCGAGCACGACGACGCCCCGGTCTGTTGGAAGGCGGCCGCGCATTACACCGAGTGGCCGGCGGACGCGGCGACCCGCAACACGCGCCACCGCCCGGCCCGGCACCTCGGCGCGCTGAGCATCGCCCGCCACGACGGCAGCGTGTCGATCCGTCCGTGAACCCGTGGCTCGCCAGGATTGTCCTGGTGATCGAGTCATTCGTGCGAGAGGGAGACGCCATGAGTACCGTCACTATGGACGTGCGGGAGCTGCCCGGGCGGCTGTCGGAGCTGATGGCGCTGGTGCGTGCCGGGACGGAAGTCGTGCTCGAAGAGGCGAGCGCCCCGGTCGCCAAGCTGGTGCCGTGCGAGAAGCCGCGCCGGGAGTTCATCCTCGGCATGCACCCGGGGGCGATGGTCATGCGGGAGGACTTCGACGACCCGATCGACGAGGAGGACTTCTTGAAGGGGAACATATGACCGCACTTCTCGATACGCTTGACCAATCGCCCAATGTCCAAGCTAAAGCTGAACTGGATTGAGCCCCTCGGTGGGCCGCTCCTCCTGCTTCCGCGGCGGTTCCTTCCCCATTGGACCGGTGGAGGACCAATTGCGCTTTCCGATCTGTTTGGCAACTGGTGGGAGAAACAGAAAGGTCGAGAGTTGACCGACTATGACCGGGCTTGTGCCGTCGGAGGATATGCCGGGGTCATCGAGGTTGGCACGGGGTCCGGGCTTGTCCTGGCGGATGAACCAAACCCGACGACTTGGTGGAAGGCCCGAGGCCGAGCCGGTGGTTACTTGGTTCGCTGGGTTTATGCCGACCACGATGATGACGTCCACCGGGCACTCCAGGAGATCCCGACACGGCTGAAGGCTGAAGAGGTAGTCACGTTCCGCGTCGATCATCCGGAACTCGTGCTATTCGATTCGGTGTACCCCGGGCGTGAGGCCGGGACAGGACTTGCCAAACACAGTAGATCACTGTCGGTCCACCTCGCCCGCGGTTACTACCGGGTCAAAACTTCGATCTGCCAACCGGATGAGACTACCCGGCTCGTCCTCCATCAGTTCACACCACACGCCAAGACGAGGGCCACCACATGAAGACACCCATCGCGATCAACGGCGCCTGCGGCCGGATGGGGCAGCGACTGGTGGCGCTGGCCCACGAGGACCAAGGGCTGCACCTCGTCGCCGCTGTCGATTCGCCGGCCAACCCGCGGGTTGGGGAGGACGCTGGGGTCGTCGCCGGGGTCGGACCGGTCGGCGTGCCGGTCACGGGCGAGTTGCCGCTGGCGGCCCGGCCGGAGTGCGTCATCGACTTCAGCAGCCCGGCCGGGACGATGGCCATCCTCCAGACCTGCGTGGATCGCCGGCTGCCGCTGGTCGTTGCCACCACCGGCCACGAACCGCAGCAGCGGCAGGAAATCCTGTCGGCCGCGCACCAGACCGCCATCCTCTATTCGCCGAACATGAGCCTGGTGGTCAACCTGCTGTTCAAGCTGACGCGGCTGGCGGGCGAGGTGCTGCGGGGCAAGGGGTTCGACGTGGAGATCGTCGAGACGCACCACCGGTTCAAGAAGGACGCCCCGAGCGGGACGGCGGTGCACTTCGCCCGGATCGTGCAGGAGGCGATGGGCCAGACGCACGTCCGCCACGGCCGGGAGGGGCTGGTCGGCGAACGGCCGCTGGACGAGATCGGCGTCCACGCGATCCGGTCCGGGGACAACGTCGGCGAGCACACGGTCATCTTCGCGGCGCTGGGCGAGACGCTGGAGCTGGTGCACAAGAGCACCAGCCGGGACAGCTATGCCCGCGGGGCGCTGGAGGCGGCCAAGTACCTCGCCGGCAAAGGCGCGGGCAGCTACACGATGGCCGACGTGCTCGGGCTGTAGGCTACCGCATCGGCCACGAGTCACCGACCCACCAACGGGGGTCAGAGCGCCAGGGCGCCACGTTCCAGGTGTGTCGGTCTGGCGCTCTGACCCTCCTTGTTCAGCCGCCGCCTCAACCAGCGGGGGTCAGGTGAGCAGATTGCCACTTCCGGGGGTGGCAATGTGGCAATCTGATCCCCGGCAGAGCGTCCGAGCGGACCTGTCTCTCTGCTATGTCCATACGTTCGGAACGTTTGATGTCAAGCGACGGCTGATGGGTCAACTTCGTAGGGTGGGTCAAGCGAGTCTTCGAGCGCCGACCCACCGGAGAGCGCAACTACAACTCGGGCTGTAGGCGAGACCGCCCTAATCGACGGAAGCGGCCTCCCCGCCGGCCCGGGTGGCGAGGGCGGGCAGGATCGAGTCGGCGTCGTAGCGAAGGAACTGAACGGACCCATCGGCGAACAGGAAGTGCGCCCCACCAGGGTGCGGACTCCAGAAGTGGAACAGGTCGCAGCGCTGCCCTACCCGGCCGTCCTTGAAGTGGTACGGGCCGCCTGGGCAATTCCCATCGCCGGCGTAGTTCATCTCCCGGGCGCCGAGGGTGGCGTCACATGAGCCTGTCCCCTCTTGGCCGTGGCCCGCGTACCACCACCCGAACCACATGT
>DASSAT010000635.1:0-10100 GCA_035699305.1 Fimbriiglobus sp.
CAGACGGTGGGCCTCGAAGTCTCGGCCCACCCTACGAAGACACGACTGCCCGTCTGGAGTGATCTCATGCGTCTAATCCTTCCCATCCTACTCGCCCTCGTGATCGCCCCCTTCGCCGTCGGCCAGCCGCCCGGGGGCGCCGTCGCCCCGCCGGGCTCGGCGCCCGGCCGCGCCGAACTGACCGCCATGGCCGCCCCGGCGCCGGTCCCGGCCTTGCGCTACGAACTACTCCCGCCCGGCCGCGACAAGGTGCCCGGCAATGCCGCGCTCGGCTACCTCAAGGCGGTCGCCCTCCAGCCGCCCTGGCCGCGCGACCCGGACGCCGCCCGCAAGCAGTCCGAGACGACCGCGAAGTGGGACGAGGCCCGCTTCGACCAACTCCCGGCCGGCGAGGTTGAGGAGTTCCTCACGGCGTACCGCGACATGCTCCGCACCGCCGACGCGGCGGCCCGGATGGATCGCTGCGACTGGCAGCATCGGGCCGCCGGCCCCGAGGCGATCAGCGGCACCCTGACCCTGGTGCAGGGGCACCGCGAGCTGGCCCGGTGGCTGTCGCTGCGGGCCAAGCTGGAGCTGAAGCAGGACCGCCCGGCCGACGCCGTCCGCACCCTCCAGACCGGGTTCCGGCTCGGCAAGGACGTCGGCGAGGGGGGCACCCTGATCCAGATGCTGATCGGATACGCGATCACCACGAGGATGGTCGGCCGGGCCGAGGACGTGATCCGCCACCCGGACGGCCCGAACCTGTACTGGGCGCTGACGACACTGCCGCGGCCATTCATCGACCCGCGGCCGGGGCTGGACGGCGAGGCCCGGTTCACCGCCAGCTTCCTGCCGTGGCTGCGGGAGCTGCGGGCCGGCCCGGTGTCCGAGGAGCAGGCCCGCCGGGCGTTCCGCGAGACACTGCGGATGATGAGCGGCGTCCTCAAGGACGCCCCGGAGGGGGAGGGCGACCTGGCCAAGCTGATCGGCAACATCGGGCGGACCGCGGGGCTGGCCCTCCCGGGGAAGCAGGCGAAGAAAGACCTGCTCGCCCGCGGCTGGAAGGAGAAGGACGTGGCCGCCATGCCCGACGCCCAGGCGGTGCTGCTCATGACCGCGGCCACCCACCGGGAGATGTGGGACGACCAGGTGAAACTGTTCCACCTGCCGTACCCGGTCGCGGTCGAGGGGATGGCCAAGGTCCGCAAGCGGGCCGAGGTCCTGCGCGTGACGCGCCAAGAATACCCGCTGATCGCCGTCTTCTCGCTGCTCTACCCGACGGTGGAGAAGGTCCACGCCGCCTACGTCCGGGTGGACCGGCGGCTGGCGCAGTTGCGGGCGGTGGAAGCCGTCCGGCTGCACGCGGCGATGAACGGGTCTGTGCCGAAGTCGCTGGCCGAGGTGACGGCCGTCCCGGTCCCCGACGACCCGGCGACCGGTAAGCCGTTCGAGTACAAGGCCGATGGCGGGACGTTCACGCTGAGCGCGCCGCCGCCGAAGGGAGAAGCAGCGAACCCGTCGAATGCTTTCGAGTACGTGGTCACGGTGCGGAAGAGGTGAACGACGTGCCGAGAATCGAGACGCCGCCGAACACCCGTCGCAGGAGGTGGCGGGTTCTGATCGCGCTTGGGCTGCTGGCGCTGCTCGCCGGGGCGATCATCGCTGGTTGGTGGAACTCCCGAACGTCCCTCTCGGACGAGGAGCGCCATCTCGTCGGGACGTGGACCTACCAGTGGGACGGCCACCCGGAGAAACTCCCTCTCGATTACGAGTTCCGGTCGGACCATACCTGCCGGATACGGAACTTCGACCCGAAGACCGGGGCGGTCCTCGTTGAAACGACAGGCGTGACGTGGCGGTTGTCGGGTGACAGGCTGACCGTCCGCCACCCGGGGGCGGCGGGCGGAGAGTTCTGGCACCTCTTTCCCTCACAACGAGACGCGGTCGAGGTAATCATTCTCACCCCGGACGGGCCGGATCGGTTCCACTACCGGAGCACGATCGAAATCCGCTCGACCCCCACGCAGCCGCCGGTCACGGGGACCATGACCCGGGTCATACCCGCGGAGTGACGCATGGGAGATTCACCACGAAGGCACAAAGATCACACAAAGGAAACACAAAGGAAGACAGGGCACTTCTCCTCTTCATCTTTGTGTCTCTTTGTGTGATCTTTGTGCCTTTGTGGTGAATCCCGGCAGATGGGCGTCGGCGTTGTCGTGGTGTATCATCACGTCACCATGCGCCTGATCCCGCTGCTGACCGCCGCGCAGGAGACGCACGGCCACCTGAGCGAGCCGGTGCTGCGCGACCTGGCTCGCGCGGCGAACGTCCCGCTGCACCGGCTGCAACAGCTCGTCAGCTTCTACCCGCACTTCCGCACCGCCCCGCCGCCGCGGGTCGAGCTGGCCGTCTGCCGCGACGTGGCGTGCCACCTGGCCGGCATCCCGAAGCTTCAGGAGTTGCACGGCGGCGACGTGGCGGTGCAGGAGGTGTCGTGCGTCGGCCGCTGTGACCGCGCCCCGGCCGGGCTGCTCAACGGCACCCCGGTCCACCTCGGCGGCGTGGACGCGGTGAAGCGGTGGGTGACGGGCGAGGCCCCAGCGTTCGCGCTGCCGCCGCCGCAGCGCTGGGCCCTGGACCCGTACCCGGACGAGCGCTACGGCGCGGTCCGCACGCTGCGCGACGACCCGGCCGGTGCCGACCGCGTGATCGCGGAGCTGAAGGCGAGCGGACTGCGCGGCATGGGCGGGGCCGGGTTCCCGACCGGAACGAAGTGGGAACTCGTCCGCCAGGAGCAACGCACGCCGAAGTACGTCATCTGCAACGCCGACGAGAGTGAGCCGGGTACGTTCAAGGACGCGAAGCTCCTCGCGGATGCGCCGCACCTCGTCATCGAGGGGATGCTCATCGCCGGACAAGTCGTCGGCGCGGCCAAGGGCATCCTGTTCCTGCGACACGAATACCTGCCGGAGAAGGCTCGCTTCGATGCGGCGCTCGCCGACGCGCCACTCGGCGGCTTCGAAATCGAGGTGTTCGTCTCCCCCGGCGGGTACATCCTCGGCGAGGAGACGGCGCTGCTGGAGTGCCTGGAGGACCGGCGCGGCGAGCCGCGCAACAAGCCGCCGTTCCCCGGCACGCACGGCCTCTTCAACCAGCCGACGCTCATCAACAACGTGGAGACGTTCGCCAACGTCCCCGGCATCGTGGCGAACGGGGCCGACTGGTGGCGCGCGCTCGGCACCGACGGCTGCCCCGGCCCGAAGCTCATCGCCGTCTCCGGCCACGTCGAGAAGCCCGGCGTCTACCAGGTGCCGCTGGGCACGACCGTTCGACAACTCATCGAGCTGGCTGGCGGCGTCAGTGGCGGGCGGAAGTTGCTGGCGTTCGCCCCCGGCGGCGCGTCGTCGAACTGGCTGCCGGCGGACCGGGCCGACGTGCGGCTCGATTTCAACGAGCTGGCGAAGGCCGGCTCGATGCTCGGCTCCGGCGCGCTGGTGATCGTCGCCGAGGGGGCGGACATGCTGGAGGTCGCCGCGAACGTGACGCGGTTCTTCCGCAACGAGTCGTGCGGCAAGTGCGTCCCGTGCCGGGTCGGCTCCGAGAAGGCGGTCGAGATGCTGGAGTCGCGGAAGTCGCTGGACGTGCTACCGGAGCTGGGCGAGGTGATGGCGCTGACCTCCATCTGTGGACTGGGCCAGG
Source organism: Fimbriiglobus sp. (assembly GCA_035699305.1). Classification (GTDB taxonomy): domain Bacteria; phylum Planctomycetota; class Planctomycetia; order Gemmatales; family Gemmataceae; genus DASSAT01. Next base: position 3,685 of record DASSAT010000635.1, read on the forward strand.
TGGCGGTCGCCCCGGCGCTGTCGATCTTGAAGCACTGGCCGGAGTTGAGGGAAGGCTGATCCATGAAGTCGGTCACGCTCACGCTCGACGGCCGATCGCTGTCGGTCCCCGCCGGGACGACCATCTGGGAGGCCGCGAAGGCGGTCGGCCCCGACATCCCGGCGCTGTGCCATTCGCCGAAGCTGCGGCCGGTGGGCGTGTGCCGGATGTGCGTGGTGGACGTCGGCGGGCGGGTGCTGGTCGCCAGTTGTGTCCGGCTGTGCGAAGAGGGGATGAAAGTCGAGACGAGTTCGCCGAAGGTCGAGAGGCAGCGGCGGATGCTAACGGCGCTGCTGCTGGCGGACCACCCGTCGCCGTGCGATAAGGAGCGGACGACGCGCGACTGCGAACTGGAAGCGCTGGGACGGAAATACGATCTGATTCATAACAATCCCCTCCAAGCCCACGGACGGCAGTCCGTGGGCTTGAGTGACCTCTCCTCCCCCGTGATCGCAGTCGATCATTCTGCTTGTATTCTCTGCGACCGCTGCGTTCGCGCCTGCGACGAGGTGCAGTGCAACGAGGTCATCGGCCGCACCGGCAAGGGCTACCCCACCCGCATCGGCTTCGACCTCGACAGCCCGATGGGGCAATCGACCTGCGTCTCGTGCGGCGAATGCGTCGCGGCGTGTCCGACCGGCGCGCTGACCAACAAGCCGATCACCCTGCCGCTGGTGCCGCGCTCGGAGACGACGAACGTTGAGAGCGTCTGCCCGTACTGCGGCGTAGGCTGCGCGATCACCTACCACGTCAACGCGGCCGCGAACACGATCGTCTGGGCCGAGGGCCGCGACGGCGGCGGCAACGACGGCCGGCTCTGCGTCAAGGGCCGCTACGGCTGGGACTACGCCACCCACGAACAACGCCTGACGAAGCCGCTCATCCGCCGGCCGGAGTTCTACCCCAAGGGGCCGCTCTCCAGAGAAGTCCGCGGCGAGGGGGGCAAGAACAAGCGGGTCGATTACGCCGAGGTGATGCCCGCCTTCCGCGAGGCGACCTGGGACGAGGCGCTCGACCTCATCGCCTCGAAGTTCCTGGCGATCAAGAAACAACACGGCCCCCGGGCGCTGGCCGGGTTCGGCTCCGCGAAGTGCAGCAACGAGGAGGCGTACCTGTTCCAGAAGATGATGCGGGCGGCGCTGGGCACCAACAACGTCGATCACTGCACCCGCCTCTGCCATGCGTCGAGCGTCGCGGCGCTGCTCGAAGGGATCGGCTCCGGCTCCGTCACGGACGTTTACCCGGACGCGCAACACGCCGACCTGATCCTGCTGACCGGCTCCAACCCGACCGTCAACCACCCGGTCGCGGCCACCTTCTTCAAGCAAGCGATCAAGAAGGGCACGAAACTCATCGTGGTCGATCCGCGCCGGCCGACGATGGCTGACTTCGCCGACTGGTACTGCCAGATCCGCCCCGGCACCGACGTGGCGTTTTATAACGCGGTCCTGCACGTCCTCGTCGCCGAGGACATGGTCAACCACTGTTACGTCCGCGACCGCACCGAGAACTTCGACGCACTGCGGGAGTTGGTGGCGAAGTACCCGCCGGAGCGGGTCGCCCCGGTCTGCGGCATCCCGGCCGACACCATCCGCGAGGTCGCCCGCGCCGTCGGCACGTCCCGGAACATGATGATCTTCTGGGGCATGGGCATCAGCCAGCACACCCACGGCACCGACAACGCCCGGTGTCTCATCGCGCTGTGTCTGGCGACCGGCAACGTCGGCCGGCCCGGCACCGGGCTGCACCCGCTGCGCGGCCAGAACAACGTGCAGGGCGCCTCCGACGCCGGGCTGATCCCGATGGTCTACCCGGACTACCAGCCGGTCGAGGACGAGACGGTCCGCAAGAAGTTCGAGGTCGCCTGGGGCGTCCCGCTTGACCCGAAGAAGGGGCTGACCGTCGTCGAGATCATGGGCGCCGCGCTCACGGGCGAGGTGAAAGGCATGCTCATGCTCGGGGAGAACCCGTTCCTCTCCGACCCGAACATCAATAAGGTCCGCAAGGCGCTCTCGGCGTTGGAGTTCCTGGCGGTGCAGGACATCTTCCTGACGGAGACCGCCGAGTTCGCGGATGTCGTGCTGCCGGCGTCGTCGTTCTTCGAGAAACTCGGCACCTACACCAACACCGACCGCCGCGTGCAGATCGGCCGGCCGACGATCGCGCCACCCGGCGAGGCCCGGCTCGACTGGCAAGTCATCTGCGAGTTGTCCACGCGGCTCGGCTACCCCATGCGCTACGAGTCGCCGGCGCAGGTGTTCGACGAACTGACGAGTTTATCCCCGAGCTACACGGGGTTGAACTACGCGAACCTGTCGGGTGGGGGGAAGATTTGGCCGTACTTCCCTGGGACCGCGGCCGTCCCGGCCGCTCTTGCTGGGCGGGCCGGGGACCTGCCGCGACAGTCAAGCGCCCCGACCGTTGGAGCAAGAGCGGCCGGGACGGCCGCGGTCCCAGGGTACATCGGTGAACTGGTCCTCTTCGCCGACCGGTTCCCGACGCCGTCGGGCCGGGCGACGTTCGTCCCGTGCGAGTTCGCCGAGGCGGCCGACTTGCCGGACGCGGAGTACCCGCTGGTGCTCAACACCGGCCGGGTGCTGGAACACTGGCACACCGGTACGATGACCCGCCGGGCGTCGGCACTGGACGCGCTGCGGCCGGGGCCGTTCGTCGAGGTCCACCCCGCGGACCTGGCGAAGCACGGCTTCGCCGACGGCCAGGAGGTGACGGTCCGCAGCCGGCGCGGCGCGATCCGGCTGCCGGCGAAGGCGAGCGACGGCGTTCAGCCGGGCAGCGTGTTCATTCCATTCCACTTCCGCGAGGCGGCGGCAAACGTGCTGACCAACGACGCCCTCGACCCGTTCGGCAAGATCCCCGAGTTCAAGTTCTGCGCGGTGCGGCTGGAGGAGTAACGGTCATCCCATCATGGGAGCGATGGATTTCTGATCTCCCGAATTCATCGCATATAAAAAATCCAGTAAATAGCGAGAATCAAAATTTTCTCGGAGCAGAAATAGTGTTGAAATTGGTCCGCTGAAGCTGTAAACTTCTGCCACCGACATAATGGCCCCAGCCCAAGGGTGCGTCATGGACGTGGTCCAGGCGAGCAGTTCGAAGACCGCACCCGTGGCGGACGCGCCCCATCATCGGGAGTTGCTTCGTCGATGGCTCCGGCTGAGCCGGGAAGTGCTCACCCCGGAGGAACTGGTCCAGCTGTTCGACGACACCCGCCGCGCGCTCGACGCCGAGCCGATCATGCCGGGCTTCGACCGACGCCACGGTCCGGGAGAGGATTAGCCGCGGTCGTGTGGCGCGCACATCATGTGGCGGGTTCGCCCGACCGCCAGCCCCGAGCCGATCGACCGAGCAGCGTGTAAAAAGAAAGGGGTCGATCCGGCCCGCGCGCACCGTGGCAGACGGGGGACGCCGCATGGACCTCGCCGCCGAATTCGTGTCCGCTGTCGTCAACGCCTTCGAGGCGAACAAGCGGCTGGCGGACCGGGCCGTCGAGCAGGTGCCCGACAACAAACTCCACGTCGCCCTCGACGCGAACACAAACTCCGTCGCCGTCATCATGAAGCACGTCGCCGGGAACCTGGCCTCCCGGTGGACCGACTTCCTGACCACCGACGGCGAGAAGCCGTGGCGAAATCGAGATGACGAGTTCGTGGACACCTTCGGTAGTCGGGCGGAGTTGTTGGACTACTGGGAACAGGGCTGGGCCTGCCTGCTGACGACACTCAGGAGCCTGACGCCGGACGACCTCGGGAAGACCGTCACAATCCGCGGAGAGCCGCATTCCGTGCCGCTGGCCATCGAGCGGTCCCTGGGCCACACCTGCTACCACGTCGGCCAGATCGTCCAGGTCGCCCGCGTCCACGCCGGGGACCGGTGGACCACCCTGACGATCCCCCGGGGCGGCTCGAAGCAGTTCAACACGGCGCACTGGCACTAGACCGGGAAGTCGCACTCGTAGGTCACGTTCTACCCGGCCCGGTGCGGACCTTCGGACTCGGGGAGGGGCTGGCATGACCGCCGACGAACTGGCCGCCCTCGTCGGGGCGGCGGCGGCCCACGAGCTGGGCAGCGCCCTGGACCGCATCCGGCACTGCCTGGATCAACTGGACGACTGGCAGGTGTGGCACCGGTCCCGGCCGGGCCTCAACAGCATCGGCAACCTGATCCTGCACCTGGGCGGCAACCTGCGGCAGTGGGTCGTGGCCGGGGTCGGCGGGGCGGCCGACACCCGCGACCGCCCCGCCGAGTTCGCCGAGCGGGGGCCGATCCCGAAGGCGGAGTTGGTGCGCGGCCTCGAAGCCGTCGTCGCGGAGGCGCAGCGGGTGCTGACCGGTGTCGATGCCCAGCAACTCGGCGCGGTCCGCCGCATCCAGGGGTTCGACGTGACCGGCGTGGCGGCGATCTTCGACAGCGTCCCGCACTTCCGCGGTCACACCCAGGAGATCGTCCACATGACCCGGCTGCAACTGGGCGGGGCGTACCGGTTCGCCTGGGCGCCGTCCACCCCGGAGCAAGGCGCCCCGGCGTGAGGGCGGCCCGACGCCCCGGCATCCCATTCGAGTTCCCGATGCGCAAGTCCATCGCGCTCCCGGTCGCCGTCGTCGCCGTCGTTGCCGCGCACCCGGCCGCCGCCGGCGAGATGCCGTGGGTCGCCGTCTCGAAGGACAAGGCGGGGTTCGCCCTGGTCCCGTCCGGCCGGCCGTTCACCCCCTGGGGGTTCAACTACGACCACGACAGCAAGGGCCGGCTGATCGAGGACTACTGGGCGGACGAGTGGCCCGCCGTCGCGGCCGACTTCGCCGAGATGAAGGCGCTCGGGGCCAACGTCGTCCGGGTCCACCTCCAACTCGGCAAGTTCATGGCCGGGCCGGACCGGCCCGACCGGGCGTCGCTGGACCGGCTCGCGAAGCTCCTCGGGCTTGCGGAGAAGGCCCGCCTGTACCTCGACGTGACCGGCCTGGGGTGCTACCACAAGGCCGACGTGCCGGGGTGGTACGACAAGTTGTCCGAGGCGGACCGCTGGGCCGTGCAGGCCCGGTTCTGGGCGGCGGTCGCCGGGCGGTGCAAGGACAGCCCGGCGGTGTTCTGCTACGACCTGATGAACGAGCCGGTCGTCCCGGGCGGCAAGCGGGCGGACGGGGACTGGCTGGGGCCGGCGTTCGCCGGCAAGCATTTCGTCCAGTTCGTCACCCTCGACCCGAAGGGCCGCCCCCGGCCGGAGGTCGCCCGGGCCTGGGTCAAACACCTGACCGCCGCCGTCCGCAAGGTCGATCGCCGTCACCTGGTCACGGTCGGGCTGGTCCCCTGGAGCCTGGACCGCAAGGGGCTGACCTCTGGGTTCGTGCCTGGGACGGTGGTCGGCGACCTGGACTTCGTGGCCGTCCACCTGTACCCGGAGGTGGACAAGCTGGGCGAGGCGCTGGACACCCTGAAGGGGTTCGCGGTCGGCAAGCCGGTGGTAGTCGAGGAGACGTTCCCGCTGCGGTGCTCGCCGGCGGAGCTGGACGAGTTCATCAAGCAGGCTGGGCCGCGCGCCGCCGGCTGGATCAGCTTCTACTGGGGGACGCCGCCCGCGGAGTTGCGGCGGTCGAAGACGATCCAGGACGCCGTCCTGATCGACTGGCTGGAGCGCTTCGAGAAGCGGGGCAAGGAACTGGCGAGGTAGGTCGGCGAGACTCCGGCCGTGTGTGGGCGACAGCCCCCGACACGACACCGGGTCGAACCCGGGAAACGACCCGACGCCAGTGCCCCGTCTAGGACTCGAACCTAGAACCCGCTGATTAAGAGTCAGCTGCTCTGCCAATTGAGCTAACGGGGCGCTCAGAGGGTGTTATTAAAGGAGGGGGTCCGCCCCAGTTCAAGGGGTTTTCGTCGCAAGCCCGGGGACAGCCGTCCCCGGGCTTGAACCCTTCCTCTACCATGTCTGCATTCCCCCGCGCAGGATACCCTCATGCTCGTCCCGCTGAGCTGGCTCAAGGAATACGTCCCCCTCCCGCTCAACCCCGCCGAACTGGTCGAACGGCTCACCCTCGCCGGGCTGGAAGCCGGCGGCGTCCGCGTGTTCGGCTTGCCGGTCCCCGAGGGCTTGCGCGTCCGGCCCGAGGACGCCACTCCCGTCTGGGACCGCGACAAGGTCGTCGTCGCCAAGGTGCTCGGCATCACCAAGCACCCCAACGCCGACAAGCTCAAGCTCGTCGAACTCGATTACGGCGCGGGGGAGCCGAAGACCGTCGTCACCGGGGCGACCAACATCGCGCCGGGCCAGAGCGGCATGAAGGTCGTCCTGGGGCTGCGCGGCACCCGGTACTTTTACACGGACAAGGACGGCAAGAAGACCACCTTCACCCTGGAGCCGAAGG
>DASSAT010000636.1:0-6022 GCA_035699305.1 Fimbriiglobus sp.
GCCGCTCTTGCTATACACGGCAGGGGCCTGGGATGTCGCCGGGGGACCTCGACACGCATTGCAAGAGCGGCCGGGACGGCCGCGGTCCCAGGGGTCAACCCTTCACCCGCTGCTCAAACCGCCTCAGCCCGTCCCGGTACGCCGGCACCCACTCCGGCCGCGGGGCGACCGGGTCGCGGAACTGCACCATCGCCCCGACCGCGTCGGCGACCGTGAACGGCTCGGTGTCTCCCTTCTGCCTGCGCAGGTGCGTCTCCAACCCGGCCAGCGCGGCGACCGCTGCCCCGAGCGCCGGTCCCTCCGTCGATACCAGCCGTTCCAGCGGACGGTTCAGCACGCTCGCCAGGATTTCGCCCATCAGTTCACTACGAGCGATCCCGCCGGACACCGTCACCCGGGTGATCGTCTGACCCGCCGCCTCGTGCTCGCGCACCGCCAGCGCGATCAGGTACGCCAGCGCCTCGAACGCTGCCCGCACGCGGATGCCGGCGTCGGCCGGTTGAGTCGGGAACCACTCGAAGCGCGGGGCGAGCACGCCGATCGACGGCTCCGACAGCACGAACGGCAACACCTCCGTCCCGTTCGCCCCCGGCGGCACGGCGCGCGCGGCCCGCTCTAACATGGGCCAGTCGGGGTTCGGGCCGACGACCTTATCGAGGAACTGCGCCCCGTTCGAGTAGCACCGCATCCACAGGTACGGTCCCCAGTTCAGCCGCATGGCGTCGAGGGTGTCGGACCGCGGCAGTGTGGCCGACGAGGAGTTGACGACCGCCGAGTTGCCGAGGATGACCGCCACCTGCCCGGCGTCCACCGCGCCACCGCCGACCAGCCCGGCCGCCTGGTCGTCGAGCGTCGGGAAGACCAGCGGCCGTGTCGGCAGTCCGGCGTCCAGCGCGACCGATTCGGACAGCGGGCCGATCGGCTCGTTCCCGTCAATTAGTTTCGGCAGGTTCGCCCACGCCTGATCGCGGTGTGCCGGCTTCGCCAGCGCCCCGAGCATGTCGCGGCACCACTGCCCGGACCGCAGGTCGAGGATACCCGTGGACGCGGCCGACGAGATGCTGATGCAGTCGAACCGCCCGGTCAGGTAGCCGGCCGAAAGTGGGCCGTGCGGCAACACCCATCGCGTGCGCTCCCAGTCTGCCGCGGTGAGGATGTGCTCGTCCTTGACCAGGTGGCTGAGCGAGTAGCGGACCGCCCACGGGCCGCCGATCAACTCCCGGACGCGCTCCTGCCCGCCGAGGCGCGCCAGCCCCTCGCCGTGATACCGGGCGAGAGTCTGGTCGTTCCAGCAGATGGCCCGGCGGACCTGGAGATGGTCCCTGTCGATCCGCCCGGCGGTGTGGTGCGTGGCGGAGACCCCGCCGGCTACCCAGTCGTCGAGCCGACCAATTCGGCGGAGCGCGCCGGCCAGTGCCCGGACGCTCGTTCGGGCCTGGCCCTCCAGTTGCATCAGGTTTAACTCGCAGACGCCGGCCTCGGTCCAGAGGTCGGTCGGCAGCCGTACCTCGGCGACGACGGTGCCGGACAGGTCGAACGCCAGGCACTTCACCGACCCGGTGCTGAAGTCCCACCCAGCAATCAGTGCGGTTGGTGGCACACAGCGCAGCGCATCGGGCATCGGAGGCTCCAAGGCAACTCGTAGGGTGGGTCAAGCGAGTCCTCGAGCGCCGACCCACCGGCTTGCAATGTAGTAGGCACACTCCGTGTGCCGTCTCAGCAAGTACGGCACACGGAGTGTGCCTACTACTCTCCCGGACGGTGGGTCGGCGCCCGCAGAGCCGGGCTTGACCCACCCGACAAGAACGGCAGGGGTATTCCGTCTGGCGGTGTGAGTTTCGCCCAGCGGTCCCGGCCCGGCAAGTGGTGGGTAGAATACCTCTACCGATTCCTCTGGAGGTTCACGGATGCGATGGGCGTTGATCACTTTGACCCTGGCGGCCCTCGCCGCGCCAGCCGCGGCCCAAGAGCCGACCGGCGGGGCGAAGGTCTACCGGGAGGCGGTGCCGTCGGTCGTGTGGGTCCACTCGGCCCGCGACCGCGGGCTGGCGACCGGCAGCGGGTCGCTCATCGACCGAGGCCGCCAGCTGGTCCTGACCAACTACCACGTCGTCGAGGACAACCCCCGGGTGAAGGTCTTCTTCCCGCAGTTCCGCGACGGCCGGCCGGTGTCCGAGAAGTCGTACTACCGCGACCGGGCCGACCGGTTCGCCATCCGCGGCCGGGTCGTCGCGGTGGACAAGAAGGCGGACCTGGCGGTGATCCAGCTCGACCGCGTGCCCCGGGGGGTGAAGGCGATCCCGATCGCCGCGACCAGCCCGGGACCGGGGGAGACCGTCCACGCGATCGGCAACACCGGCAAGTCCGGGGCGCTGTGGGGCTACGTCCAGGGGACGGTCCGCCAGGTGTACCGCAAGAAGTGGAAGGCCAGACTCGACCCCAACCGGGTGCTGACGTTCGAGGCCAAGGTGATCGAGACCGACTCGCCGACCAACCCCGGCGACAGCGGCGGGCCGCTGCTCAACGACAAGGGCGAACTGGTCGGCGTCACACAAGGCGGGGCGACGGACGCCCAACTCGTGAGCACCTTCGTGGACGTCTCCGAGGTGAAGCAGTTGCTCGCCACCCGCCCGGTCCACCAACTCCGCGCCGACAAGCCGGCCGAGGCTGCCAAGCGAACCACGCCGTTGCCGGTGTCCGACAAGGCGAAGCTCTTCTCCGCCGAGGCGGTGAAGGCGGCCGAGCAGGCGGTTGGGGAACTATTCAAGAAAAACCTCGACCTGCTGATCGAGACGTACCCGTCGGCCCCGGACGAGTGGGCCGCGAAGCTCAAGACGGCCCGGGGCGAGGAGCGGCAGAAGGTGTTCCGGCAGTGGGCGAGCGCCCGGCTGCGGGCCGCGAAGGCCGACGGCGTGATGATCCTGGTCAGCCAGGACCCGCGGTATGTACTAGTCGAGATCGAGGACGCGGTGAAGGGCAAGTTTCCCGAGAAGTACGCTCAGACGGTTGCCAACGCCCTGCTCAAGGGACTGCGGGAGAAGAAGCCGGACGAGGGACTGGCCGAGGCGGTCCGGTTGGTCCGCGAGGGCTACAAGGGGGAGAAGAAGTGACCGGGCTGATGATCTGCGACGACCTGATCTTCACCAGCCGGGTGACGACGACCGCGCGGGCCAAGGGGCTGACCGTCACGCCGGTCCGGTCGGCCGACGAGGCGGTCCGGCGGGCGCGGGAGGCACCGCCGGCGTGCGTGATCGTCGATCTGCACACCGCGGGGGGCGACCTGCCGGGGTTGCTCGCCGGGTTGCGGGAGGCATGCCCGGCGATGCCGCGGGTGGTCGCCTACGGGTCGCACGTCAACAAGGACCTGCTGCAAGCCGCCCGCGACGCCGGGTGTGACGTGGTGCTGCCGCGGAGCCGGTTCGCCGCGGACCTGGAGCAGCGCCTACCGGAGTGGGTCGGGGGCGCGTCGGGGAACGGGGCTTGACACCCGCCCGGTCAGGGAATCGGCGCCGTCCAGGTACACCCGGGCGTCAAGGCGTTGAGCGCCTGCACGATCAGTTGCAGGTGGCGCGACCGGACCTGGGTGCCGATGTTCAGGATGCTCGCCGAGTCCAGCAGCAGGGCGAGGTCGTGGACGTAGGCGCCGACGTCCGCCGCGTAGCGGCCGAGGTCGCCGAGCGAGCGGGGCGGACGCGGCGCGGCCGGGGCGTTGTACTCGTCGCGGTTGTCGAACGTGTGCCCGAACTCGTGCGGCCCCGCGGCGAAGCGGGGGTTGTTCGCCCCGGCCGCGTTGCCGGCGGAGTAGGGCGTCAGGTCCGCGGAGTCGAGGTTGATGACCCGGGTGGCGAACAGGACGTTGCTGATGAAGGTGGTCGGGGTGCTGCCGGCGGGCAACTTACGGACGTTGACCGTCCAGTGCCCCGGCCGGAGCACCCAGTGGATGTCGAAGTTGATCGGGACGCCGGTAGCCGCGAACCGGCGGCAGAAGGGGGTGCTCCCGGACACCCGGAGCCGGAACCGGTTGCTCCACTTGCCCCAGATCTGCTTGTCAAGGGTGTTGTGGAAGTGCCGCTTCTGGGCCAGCGTCCACGCGCTGGCCCCCACGTCCACGCTCCAGTTGTAGAACCAATCCTCCTGGAAGAAGATCGAACCCGCGTTGGTGTCCAGGTCGAGGGTGCCCCACGGCTGTTTGGAGACGAGGTGACTCATGGCGAGTCTCCCGGTGGATTTGGCTTTCCGTGGGACATATCGCCTTCCCGGCCTCGGACCGCACACGACTTTTCGGAAATAGCGCGGCGCCCGACCGATCGGGGCGGGCTTCGCGCGCCGCCATCGGCAACCTACAATCAGCCCTACCAACGCGGGGTCGATCGGTATGCACTTCACCAAGATGCACGGGATCGGCAACGATTACGTTTACGTCAACGGCTTCGCGGAGCGGTTGCCGGCCGACCTGTCCGCGCTGAGCGTCAAGATCAGTGACCGGCACTTCGGCGTCGGCGGCGACGGCCTGATCCTGATCGTGCCGAGCGAGCGGGCCGACGCGCGGATGCGGATGTTCAACGCCGACGGGTCCGAGGCGGAGATGTGCGGCAACGGGCTGCGCTGCGTGGCCAAGTACGTCTACGACCACGGCATTACCCGCAAGCCGCGGTTGGCCATCGAGACGGGCCGCGGCGTCCTAACGGTGGACCTGGAGGTGAAGAACGACAAGGTCAGCCGCGTCCGGGTGGACATGGGCGCGCCGATCCTGGAAGCAGTGAAGATACCGACGACCTTGCCGGGCGACCCGCCGGTCAACGCCCGACTGGACGTGGACGGCGAGTCCTATCTGGCGACGTGCGTGTCGATGGGCAACCCGCACGCGGTCGTCTACGTCCCGGACGCCTACTTCAAGACCGGCAAGGGCGACCTCGTCGAGCGGTACGGGCCGCAGGTCGAGACGCACCCCGCGTTCCCGCGCCGGGTGAACGTCCATTTCGTCAAGGTCCACTCGCCCGGCGAAGTGACGATGCGGACCTGGGAGCGCGGCAGCGGCATCACGTTGGCCTGCGGGACCGGGGCGTGTGCCGTCTGCGTGGCCGGCATGCTGACCGGGCGAACCGACCGCAGACTCCTCGCCCACCTGCCCGGCGGCGACCTGGAACTGGAGTGGTCGGAGGCCGACAACCATGTCACCATGACCGGCCCCGCGACGGAAGTGTTCAGCGGGGAATGGCCGGGGTGAGCAGAGGCCAGAGGTTAGAAGTCAGAAGTCAGAGGTCAGAAGTCAGAAGTCAGAAGCCAGAAGTCAGAAATCAACAGGCGGAGTTCGAAACCCGATGATCTGACCACTGACCACTGACCTCTGACCTCCGATCTCTGACTTCTGACCTCCGACTTCTGACATCCGACTCCCAGGAAGGGATGCCATGAAGATTCGCAACAAGCACTTCCTGCGGGCCGCCGGTTGGCTGGCGACCCGGTCGGCCCGCGGGTTGATCCGCACGTTGCGGACGGAGTATCGGCCGCTCGGCCCGGTGGTCGTGCCGGTCGATCGCGTTGCGACCGGCTCGCGGTACATCTACTGCATCTGGCACGAATACCTCCTCTACCCCGCGGCGAAGCTCGGCCACCCGGACCTGGCCGTGCTCATCAGCAAGCACGCCGACGGGCAACTCCTCGGCTCGCTGATCCAGGCGATGGGAATGGGGATGGTCCTCGGCTCGACCAACCGCGGCGGGGTCGAAGCGGTCCGGCAACTCGTCAGCGGCACCGACACCCGCCGGCACCTGGTCATCACCCCCGACGGTCCGCGCGGGCCGCGGCGAGTGATCCAGCCGGGGATCGTCTACGTCGCGTCGCGGACGGGGATGCAAATCGTTCCCATCGGCATCGGGTACGAGCGGCCGTGGCGGGCGAAGAGCTGGGACCAGTTCGCGGTGCCCCGGCCATGCTCCCGCGCCAGGATGGTCAGCGACCAGCCAATCACCGTTCCCCGCAAGGCGCGCTCAGACGAACTGGAGAACTACCGGCTGCTGGT